>CAZGBP010000073.1:0-18505 GCA_964524035.1 uncultured Bifidobacteriaceae bacterium | reverse complement strand
GAATGCCTTATTAGCGAGCAGAAAGTAAAAGACATTGTATTAAAGACCCAGACACCCCATCTTTTTCTCCTCCCCGCTCACCTGGACCTGGTAGGGGCAGAAATTGAACTGATCAACCATCCGAACAGGGAGAAGATCATGCGCCAGGTTTTGGAAGATATCCGTAACCAATACGATTACATTATCATTGACTGTTCTCCATCATTAGGTTTAATTACAGTAAATGCACTCACCGCGGCAGATTCGGTGCTGATTCCGGTGCAGTGTGAATATTTTGCATTGGAAGGCCTTGGCAAATTGCTGAATACCATCAAAATAATACAGACACGATTAAACACGGATCTTGAAATAGAAGGCATTGTGCTCACCATGTACGACAGCCGTTTACGCCTCAGTAACCAGGTGGTAGAAGAAGTGCGCAGGCACTTTGGTGACCTTGCATTTGATACGATCATACACCGCAATACACGCCTTGGCGAAGCACCCAGTTTCGGTAAATCGGTAATTATGTATGATGCGGAAAGTAAAGGCGCCATTAATTACCTGAATCTTGCCCGCGAGATATTACAGAAGAATGACAGCACGAAGATGAAATCAGCGGAAAAAATTATTGATTTCAACCATGACTAATAAAAAACCTGATTTGGGAAAAGGAATCCGTGCCCTGCTTGAAAATATGGATTCATCGGTAAGCAGCGAAGCATCCATACTCGGAAGCACCTCTACCATACCATTGGAACAAATCGAGGTCAACCCGTTTCAGCCACGCCATGATTTTGACGCAATTGCCATGCAGGAACTGGCCGATTCCATCAAGGTTCATGGCATCATTCAACCAATAACTGTTCGCAAGATATCAGTAAAGAAGTACCAGCTTATTGCAGGTGAACGACGGCTGCGTGCCGCAAAAATGGCTTCACTTTCCGAAGTGCCTGCTTTTATACGTTCGGCAGATGATGAACAGATGCTGGAAATGGCCCTGATTGAAAACACCCATCGCGAAGACCTGAATGCGATGGAAGTAGCCATAAACTATAAAAGACTGATCGACGAATGCAACCTGAAACAGGAAGACCTTGCTGAAAAAGTCGGAAAGAACCGAACTACCGTTGCCAACTATCTCAGACTGCTAAAACTGCCTCCTGAAATTCAGCAGGCCATCAAAAACAAAACGATTTCCATGGCGCATGCCCGCGCCATAATAAACGTAGAAGATCCGCTGGTGCAGTTGCATATTTTTAAAGAGATGATGAAGAATGAACTGTCGGTGAGAGCAGTGGAATCTTTAGCCCGCCAGTTTACTTCCGGACGCAAGGCAACCGCAACAAAATCCGCAACACTCCCTCATGCCTATCAGCGTATACAGGAAAAAATTGCTTCACATCTTGCCACCAAAGTATTGATTAAGAGAAAACGGCTCGGCAAAGGGGAAATCATTATTTCCTTTTTCTCAGATTCTGACCTTGAACGATTGGCTGAATTATTGAATGATTGACCGGTCAAATGGCTGAACGAATCAGCCTTCCACCGGCCTTTTCCCGGCTCTTCCAATCCCGAAACTGATATTATTTCCATTTCTCACAGACTACCGGTCTGCAATGATGCGTTTATCGCTTAAAAAATCTTTGCTTTTCTTTGCATGCAGAAAGAGCAGGTGAAATAAGACTGATCGTATTGAAATACAGAACATTGTACAATCATTTACCTAAATTCCTGGCGTGTTTCCTGTTCCTGGCCACAGTAACCATGCACCTTGCAGCCCAGGATACCATTCCGGACATCGCAGCAGATACGCTGCAAATGAAAGGCAAATCTGCTTTTCATTTGTTTCCGCAAGAGCATTCACCCAAAGCCGCAGGTATAGCATCGGCCATCATTCCCGGACTTGGCCAGGCTTACAATAAGAAATACTGGAAGATTCCAATCATTTATGCAGGACTTGCTACAGCCGGATACTTCATCTACTACAACTATACCATTTATACCAATTTTCAGGAAGCCTACCGTTTGCGTGGAGATGGTGATACGGCTACAAATCTGAGTTCCTTTGATGTCTGGTATATCACCAGCACAGAAACCATTTACCTGGACGGGTATGAGAGTTCACAGCTTTCGGAATTGAGTAACATTTACCGGCGCAACGGAGATCTTTCAGTTATCATTGCCGCAGGTATTTACGCTTTGAATATCATCGATGCCGTTGTGGATGCGCATTTATTTGAATTTGACGTGAGTGATGATTTGAGCTTAAATATTCAGCCATTTTATAACCCAGCCTTTCGAAACCCTGCTAAAGGCGGTTTGACGATGACATTCACAATGAAGTAAAGAATCGAATGACGCTTTGATTGCATTTCTTCAAGAGTTACTGATAACAGATCGGGGCAACCGGTAAAAACAGCTTACATGAAAATTGCATTACTGGGATACGGGAAAATGGGTAAAGCGATTGAAAAATGTTCACTTAACAATCCCGAACATCAGATAATACTTAAAGTCAATTCAGCTAACCGCAATTCCATCACCACCAATGAGCTTAAAATGGCAGATGTTGCCATTGAATTCTCACAGCCGGTTGCAGCATTAGATAACATCAGGTTTTGTTTTTCGGCAGGTGTGCCTGTCGTAAGCGGCACTACCGGATGGTTTGATCAACTCGACACAGTAAAGCAATGGTGCAGCGAACACAATGGTGCATTGGTATATGCAAGTAACTTCAGCATTGGTGTTAACTTGTTTTTTGAATTAAATAAAAGATTAAGCGTTTTGATGAAGCCAAGAAATGACTATGAACCGCTGCTTACTGAAATCCATCATACCCATAAGAAAGATGCTCCAAGCGGAACGGCCATTACTCTTGCCAACGATATGCTAAAGATATCAGCAACTAAAAGCAGTTGGATAAGTGTAACCGGAACTCCTTCAAGTCTTCCAACTGCCAATCCGGATGAATTGATAATTTTGTCGCACCGCCGGGATGATGTGGTCGGCAAGCACATGGTGGAATACAAATCTGCAGACGACAGGATTAAGATCATCCATGAAGCGTTTTCACGGGATGGATTTGCAAACGGTGCCCTGGCAGCTGCGGCCTGGATATGCCACAGGAAAGGTTGCTATTCATTTACTGACCTGATTGAAAGGATATGACGATTTGATTCAAATGAAGGCAGCAATGCGCAACCTGTTGATTATCCGGAATAAAAACTCATGAACAAAAGGAACCTTGTATGAATTGGAAATTTTGGCAAAAAAAAGACGGCAAAAAAAAGCAAAAGAAGAAAAAGTCCAAAACCCGTGAGTGGGTTGATGCATTGATTTTTGCAGTTATTGCTGCAACCATTATCCGCACTTTTGTATTGGAGGCCTATACCATACCAACGCCTTCTATGGAAAAATCTTTACTGGTAGGTGATTTTCTCTTCGTCAGCAAAATGCATTATGGGGCACGCATTCCCATCACCCCGCTTTCATTTCCGTTTGCACACCATACTATGCCAATTATCGGAGGCAAGTCATACCTTGAATGGATTAAGATATCCTATAAAAGACTTCCCGGTTTTCAGTCTGTCAAGAATAATGATATCGTAGTTTTTAACTATCCGATGGAAGATTTCCGTCCACCGGATAAACGCGAAAACTATATTAAGCGCTGTATTGGAATTCCGGGTGATACCCTGGAAATTCGCGATGCCGTAGTTTATATAAACGGCAAACAAAATACAGACTGGCCCGGTCAGCAAATTGACTACCTCGTAACCACGGATGGAACAGCCGTTAACGACCGGTTATTGAAAGACCTGGATATTACTGAATTTTATACCACCAATAACCCAGGACAATTCCGATTCAATTTAACCCCTGCCAGCGCAAAGGAAGTGGCTAAGCTGAAAAACGTGAAGTCAATTGAACCGCTGGTCTGGTCTAAAGGATTGGTACCGGAAGCACTGTTTCCGGGTGATACAAAATATTTCCCTTCCAACATTGATAATTTCGGGCCCATCTGGATACCTAAAAAAGGAGTAAACGTACCCATCGACAAAAGAAACATTGCATTATATCAGCGGCTGATTACGATATATGAAGGCCATACACTGGATATTACAAAAGATGGCAAGATCATCCTCGATGGAAAAGAAACAGCAAGCTATACGTTCCAGATGAATTATTACTGGATGATGGGCGACAACAGGCATAATTCATATGACTCACGTTATTGGGGTTTTGTGCCGGAGGATCATATTGTGGGCAAGGCATGGTTTATCTGGATGTCGTGGAATAAAGGCGGTTCTTTCTTCGACAAAATCAGGTGGTCCAGGTTATTTGACAGCATTCATTGATCATTACCGGGATACATGCTAAGCTGTTGGTTTGATGTATGAACCTGGTAGGAATAAAAATCATTTGACAATCAAAGAAAAAAGATCGTCCGGCAAAGATTGGGTACGTGCTTTTTTGATTGCAATTGTGGCAGCGTGGCTCATCCGCCTGTTTGCACTGGAAGCGTTCAACATCCCGACCGCTTCCATGAACAGTACCTTGCTGGAAGGTGATATGATCTTCGTGAGCAAACTGCAATATGGCGCCAGAATGCCGATTACTCCATTATCACTTCCGTTGCTTCACCAGAATATCCCGTTTTTTGGCGGCCTTGCTTACCTGGAATGGATCCAACTCCCCTACCTGCGTTTACCGGCAATGCGGTCAATACAGCATAATGATGTGGTAGTCTTCAATTATCCGATGGATGATAACCACCCGGTAGATAAACGTGACTATTATGTAAAGCGCTGCATTGCCCTGCCCGGCGACACACTGGAAATAAAGCATGCACAAGTTTATGTAAATCATGTTAACGCAACCCGGCTGCCATTGGAATTGCAGGAATACAAAGTACAGACCGATGGCAGCGGTATTGCAAACGATTTATTGATGGAAATGGGAATCACGGATTTTTCAGCTATTGCCACACCAGGCGAATATCGCGCGATGCTTACAGTCTCAACCGCTGAAAAACTGATGAAGTTGAAAAATGTAGTTTCTGTAGCGGCGGTTATTTTGCCCCGGGGAACGGTAAATGAAACTCTGTTCCCTACATCCTCTGCTTTATATGCGTGGAACATTGATAACTATGGCCCGGTATGGATTCCTGCTAAAGGTGCAACAATTCCAATAAACACCGGAAACATTTCACTGTATGAACGGCTCATTACCACCTATGAAGGACATACACTGCACATCGATACGGATGGCCACATTCTGATTGACAATCAGGAATCCAATCAATACACCTTTACACTTAATTACTATTGGATGATGGGTGATAACCGTCACAACTCCATCGACTCACGATACTGGGGATTTGTGCCGGAAGATCATATTGTGGGCAAGGCCTGGTTCATTGGACTGTCACGTAATAAGTATGACGAATCTTCAGCAACAATCAGGTGGAACAGAATTTTTAAGCGTATAGAATAAGAAGCTTTGCTTCAATTCTATTATCCTGAAGTTCCTATAGGCAAGGTTTTATACTGTATAGAAAATATCTACTCTCCTGCTCAACACGCCAGATGAAACGATATACGCTCCAGGTGCAGCATAGCTTACATTATACATCTTGTGATACCCATCCTTGAAAGGGAAGAATCCCAAATAATGCTAAATCCCCGGAGACATTCCGGGGATTTGGCCAAAGAGCTTTTAATATGCAATCAGGATTTTTTGCCCATACCGGCAATTAATAATGCTCCTGCTGCCATAGCGGTATCCTTCACAATCATGCTCATTGAAACCTGTGCCATGGCAGGATCAGACAACCCGGGAATATGCACAAAAATCACAATAATGATGAGATAAATTGCCAGCAGAATACCACTGAAATAGGAAAACCGGTTGATGATAAAACTTACAGCCGCCGCCAGCAGACAGATGCCCGTAAAGTAAACCATTGGTACGGCTAAGCCGGCCATGAATGATGGAACCATGCCGCTCATGGCATTGGCACTGGTAAGATGGCCAATGCCAAAAAAAGCAATAGTTAATCCGAAGATGATGCGTCCAATGGTAGTAAGATTCATGTTCATGTTTCTCAAATTTTTAGATGAAAAATCAGGTTGCTGCTGTTTTTTTATCAACAGAAGTACCTAAGGTACATTTGTTTTCATATTATGGTTGCCTGCAATCACTAAACTTTTCAACATCAATTACTGAAGGATGATGTTATTTTCTCCTTTGCATTTCAATAAATCAATTGCGGCAACAATTTCCTTTACTGAATGGAGTTCACTGCCCTGTATCTGTTTGATTGCCCCTGCATAAATGTGCAGGCAGGCTGCCCTGCACATTATGCACAGGAAATCCGGAATCCTGAAGATGAAAGATCACAACGTTCATTTCCCGAAAAAGCGGTTATTTGAAATCAGGCGCTTGCTGATTGCTGAAAAAAATTAACTTTGAGCACAATCCATTAATATAAAAAAGCCACTTTATTGACACAAGCTGAAGAATGAAAAAAATCCGGTTCACCCTTTTACTGTTATGCACCTGCACCCTGTTACAGGCTCAAAACATTAGTGGCATAATTAACAGCTATGCGCAGGTTACAGCTATTACGGGCACTACCATAACGACTATCTCTTCAGCGGGTTTTTCGGTTGGAGACAAAATTATTGTTATTCAGATGAAGGGGGCATCGATCACTACCAGTAATACCTCCGCATATGGTGACATCACCAATCTGAACAATGCCGGCAATTGGGAATTTGCCACTATTGCTTCCATAACCGGTAACGATATTGTTATTGCTGCACCATTGGTGAAGACGTATACCATGAGTGCCAAAGTTCAGTTGGTGACTGTGCCGTCCTATTGCAATGTAACGATCACCGATACCTTAAAATGTCAGGCATGGAATGGACTTACCGGCGGTGTGCTGGCTTTTACCTCAGGTGGTACAGTTACGATGAATGCTGACATTGATGTCAGTGGAAAGGGATTCCGGCCGGGTACTGCATGCAACACCGGAGCCTATTTCTGCAATAATTCCAACTGGTTCCTGAACCCTACCAACTGTCTTGGCGGATGGAAGGGTGAAGGTATTGCAGAGTATGTAAACAATGCGCAAAGTGGAGGCCGTGGCAAGTTGGCCAATGGAGGCGGAGGAGCCAACCCGGGCAATAATGGCGGTGGCGGTGGCGGGAATAAAGGCGGCGGCGGACTTGGAGGTTTTGAAGATAACAGCTGCGGTTTGACGAGTGTGCAGGGTATTGGGGGGCTTGGCTTGAATTACACATTAGGAAAAATTTTTCTTGGTGGTGCCGGCGGCAATGGTACCGGCGATGACGGTCAACCGATCTTTCCAGGCACAAGAGGTGGCGGTATTGTGATGATCTCTGCCAATACCATTGAACCAAATGGCTTCTCTATTAAAGCAGAAGGCCTGGATCAGACAAATATTACCAGCGATGAAGGTGCCGGCGGAGGCGGAGCGGGAGGTGTAGTGGTATTAGATGTTCAAACCGTTTTGAGCCCTTTGACTATTTCAGCTGATGGTGGAGACGGAGGATCTATTTCTAACAACTTAATTCCTACGGGATGCCAGGGTCCTGGCGGTGGCGGAGGCGGCGGCGTGCTCTGGTGTTCCGGCGCAGCACTTCCTGCAAATGTGACGTTTACCGCCAATGGCGGATCACCGGGTTTAGTTCTTCAGCCATCAAGTGTTTGTTTTAATACCCCCAATGGAGCAACGGCAGGCGTTGCCGGCACAACGATTTTCAATTTTCCACCACAACCATTGCCCACCTCCAGTACGCCTGTTTCGCTCGGGGCTGACTTTAGCATTTGCCTGCTGGGCAGCGATACCCTTTATGCCGGACCCGGCTATAGCACTTTTCTGTGGCAAGACGGCTCTACCGATTCAACTTTTATCGTTACAGATTCCGGAACGTACATTATCAAAGCCGCCGACCTGCTTGGCTGCTTCAGTTCCGATACCATTCATATTTCATTCCTCCCGCCTTATACCTATAGTATGGGTAATGATACAGTTGTTTGCAAAGGGCAGCCCGTGATTATTGATGCAGGCGCAGGATTTACCTCTTATTTGTGGCAGGACTTTACTACAAATCAAACCTATACTGCCATTGATCCGGGTGTGTATTCCGTTACGGTTACTGATTCTTTCGGGTGTATTGGCCTGAGCATGATTAAAGTGAGCAACTTTGGCATACCGCCTTTGGACATTGGTAATGATACTTTGCTCTGCGTGGGTGATAAGATTATTTTTAACGGCGGAGCATTCCCGACCTATTTATGGCAAGATGGTTCCACAACGCCAATTTATACCGCCACTGCTCCCGGCATTTATCATGTTACTGTTTCAGATTTTAATGGATGTATCTACTCCGATACCGCTGAAATTTTCGGTTATTACCAACAACCTCCTGATACCTTTTTAACGGATACCGTCCTTTGTACCAGCCAGTTTATCTTACTGGAAGGACCGCTGGGCTATGCTTCCTATCTCTGGAATGACAGTTCAACAACCAGTGCCATAACCGTGATTGAACCGGGCATTTATTCTTTAACCATAACAACTTCTGATGGCTGTAAGAGTACTGATTCCACAACGGTTTCGCTCGAATGTCCGACAACCCTTTTTATGCCTACGGCTTTTACCCCAAACGGAGATGGTATCAACGATACCTACCTGCCAATCGGATACAATATTACCACTTATACGATACGTATTTTTAACAGGTGGGGACAATTGGTCTATCTCTCTTCAGACATTACCACCGGTTGGGACGGGCGCGCCAAAGGAGTAAAATGTGAAGCAGGAAGTTACCTGTATTATGTAACCTGGACGGGATCGTTGGAGGGAGTACCGTCAGATGGAGTCGTTAAAGGTAACTTAACCCTTATCAGATAACCCTGAATGGTTCGATATTAAAAAAGCCCCGGTTGCGGGGCTTTAATCTTTTGTGTTTATCAGCATTTACGAAGGTTTGCTGGTTACCGTTGCAGAATCTGCAGGTGCAGCGTTCAATTCCGGAACCACAGGTGGTGTATAGGATTCCGAAACCGCTTTTAAATCCTTCAATCCCTTCTCAAAATCTTTGCCCATTAACTGGTCCATAAACAATCCCAAATATCTTGCGATCGGATTCATGCCCATATCCATATCCATTCCCCAGGTTACTTTCGTCTCACTGCCCGATGGTTCAAACCTGAATGATCCTGTAGCCACTCCATTCTCCATAAAATCGAGTGCTGTAACAATTAACTCATTAGGCCTGCTTTCGGTAATCGTAACATTTCCATTACCTACCGAGCCATTTTCACTCGACCATGAATAGCCCGCACCTGTACCTTCTTCTTTTCCATTGTATTCAATCTTCATTTCCGGATCAATTTTGTTGTAGGGCATCCAGTTATTCCAGTTGCGCAGATTGTTCACCTGCATAAAAACAACATTGGCAGGCGCTGCGATCGCTGCTGACCGTTCTACATGAACCTTGGAGGGGAGCATAAATGAAATGACCACCAGGAGTACAATGATGGCCAGCAGAATGATGCCTAATCGCTTTAGTAGTTTCATGGCTTTTTTTTACAAGATAAAGAATATTCGAAAATTCACATTTGATTTTATTTGGAGATTGAATGGCAGCAAACCCGCACAATTCAATAAATTATTCCTCCATCAGCACGGCAAACCGCTGATCCAATGGATCAAAATGCCTCTTCAGGGTTTCGAAAAAAACGGGGCCGTATTTACAGTTATAGGCTAGAAAGTTATCATGACGTTCCTGCAAGCTGTTGGCAGGAAACAACTTCTCCTTGAGGTGATGTATCTGTTGAAGCGCGGCCTCTTCCTTTCTTTTAACTGCCCTCTTAAACTTATCTTCCAATGCATCCATAGACTTCAGCATTTTTACTTTCTCTGCTTCCACAGACCCCTTCAAACTGCCATCAAGTTGCATGGCTCTATCAAGTGTTCGCTCCAGCATTTCAGCCAATTCCCTTTTTTCTTCTTGCAGTGAAATTGTTTTGCCTGCCTGCTGCTGTAAAAACAAATCGGTAAGCTGGTCAACCGGCTTAAAAATAGTTTCAACAGAAAAATTGAGCTTTTGCATCCTCGTCACATTCGCCAGGTCCATCCACATAGCCGAATTTCGTAGTAATAACATCGGAAAAGATACTCCTGCACTCATGAACAACGCTTTGAGTTGCATCCAATAGGTAATTTCCGCGCCGCCCCCGATAAAGGCAATATTGGGCAAAATCATTTCCTGGTATAAGGGCCTCAGTACTACATTTGGACTCAGTTTCTCCGGGTAGCTGGTTACCAATTTATCAATTTCCTCAGCACCAAAGGAATGCGCAGTATTCAAAACCTTCCACCGGTCACCCTCCTTTACGATCCTGTTCCTCTTACCCTCTTCCAGGTAAAACAGATTAAGTTCACGGGGAGTTATTTGGGAAGTATATCCCTCAGAAAAAAGTCTTGTAGATTCAGTTACTATCGGGAATGAAAACTGTTCATTCAGTTCTCTTCGCAGAACTGAACTAAACAGTTGCTTTAATGAATGATCATCTCCGTCAACAATCACCAGGCCATCCGCAGCAAAAAAATGATAGAGTATTCTCTTGGTTGCAGCGGCAACAGTAGGTTCCGTTAGATAACACTCTTCCAGTAGCCTGCTGCAACGTAATGCCTCGTCAGAATTGCCAAGCACCGTTTTGATCTCTTCTACCAATGGTGCAAGCGAGTCCGTTTTCATTCTTCCGAAGGCCCCTTGCTGATCGGTTTGCCAGGTAAGGGTTTTTCCAAACAGGTGAATAGTATTCAGCTCTTCTTTATCATGGTCTTCACTCCCCATCCAGTAAACAGGGACAAAATAATTTCCTGCACTGGTTGCTGAGAGCTGACGGGCCAGATTGATTGCGCTGATAATCTTATAAACCAAATACAGGGGTCCAAGAAAAAGATTGGGCTGATGCGCAGTTACTACGGTGTAGGTTCCGGGTTCCCGCAACCGGAGTATATTGGATTTTACAGCAGCTGAGCTGAGTTTTTGTTCAAAGGGTTCATACTGCTTCAACAATGCATTGCTCAGCTGTTCCCTGTAAAACGGATACCCTTGCCTGTTTTTTATGATCTCGGGAATGGCTGATGCAACCGGAGCATAATTATAAAAAGGCTTTAGCTTTTCTGATCCATCAACATAATCCGTTACTGCTTTGGTGAAATAACCCGTTGATGCATAAGGAATCAATACATTCTTCATGAGCTAAAAGTAATCATATGAGCCTGCAATATTAAATACCCCGCCTGAAAGAAAACGGATCCCTGATCTAGTTGATCATTTGCAGGCTGCGCTGTATAAAATGTGTCAGCGCTTCACCTTTCAGCAGATTCTGGGAAAGCATGGCGAGATCCAGCGATTGTTTCAGTAACTCATATTGCTTTGTGCTATCCGGTTCGAGCAGCACTTTCGAAATAACCGGATGATTCACATTCACTACCAGGTTGTAACGATCTTTCATTTCGCCCATAAATTGCATACCCCCAATCGCGCTCATTTCTTTCATCCTGCGTGAAAACTCGTCGCGTGTAATCATCAGGGGTGCCTCTTTTGCCTGTAACGATTCAAACACTACCGTGAATTGATCTTTGTCTGTTAACTTATCAAGCATCGTCTTCAGGGCTGCCTCCTGCTCCTTCGAGAGTAAGGATGCAGTAACATCTTCCTTGTCAATTATCTTATCAAGAATATCGGCATCTACTCTTGCAAATGTCGTATCAGCAAGTTTCTGTTCCAGCAATCCGATAAAATGCGCATCGACCGGGCTGTCCATCAATAAGACTTCATAGCCACGCTCATTGGCAGTAGCTACATAAGAATGCTGTTGTACTGCATCCGGGGTATATAGGTAAACCACTTTACCATGACGGTCTGTTTGATTTGGCTTCACTTTTTCTGCAAATTCATCAAGGGTATAGCATGGTCCGCCTGTTGATTTAAGCAGGCAGAAACTCTTTGCTCGTTCGTAGAATTTTTCATCCGATAACATGCCGTACTGAATAAATACTTTTACGTCATCCCACTTTTTTTCGAAATCAGCGCGGTCTGTCTTGAATAACTCTTCCAGTTTCTCGGCTACTTTTTTGGAAATATGCGCACTGATCTTTTTAACGTTTGCATCACTTTGCAAATAACTCCTGCTCACATTAAGCGGAATGTCCGGCGAATCAATTACACCCTTCATGAGCATCAGGAAATCCGGTACAATGTTTTCAACTGAATCTGTTACAAAAACCTGGTTACTGTATAACTGAATCCGGTCGCGGTTCTGCTCAAAATTGTTCTTAAACTTCGGGAAATAAAGAATTCCTGTTAAATTAAATGGATAATCCACATTCAAATGAATATGAAACAAAGGATCATCGGCCATTGGATACAATTCCCTGTAGAAAAGGCGATAATCATTTTCAGACAACAACGATGGCTTCTTCGTCCAGGCAGGTTGCGTGTTGTTTATGATTTCTGTTCCAAATTTTATTTCAACCGGAAGAAACTTGCAATATTTCTTAAGCAATCCCTTAATTCTCGCTTCTTCCAGGAATTCATTGGCATCATCCGAAATATGCAGAATCACATCGGTGCCCCTTCCCTCCTTCTCAAATTCTTCAATAATATAGTCCGGGCTGCCATCACACTCCCATCGAACTCCTTTGGCGTCCGGCTTGCAGGAAAGAGTAACTATTTCCACTTTTGATGAAACCATAAAAGCGGAATAGAAACCCAATCCAAAATGGCCAATCAGCTGCGCTTCACTCTTCTCTTTATAATGCTGTACAAATTCTTCCGCTCCTGAAAATGCGATCTGGGTAATGTATTTCTCAACTTCTTCAGCCGTCATGCCAATGCCACGGTCGCGAAGGGTAATGGTACGGGCCTCTTTATCTAGAAGAACTTCGATAGTCAAATCGCCCAATTCGCCATCATATTCAGCCATCGAACTCAAAGCTTTTAATTTTTGGCTGGCATCTACTGCATTGGAGACCAGTTCTCTTAAGAATATTTCATGATCACTGTACAGGAATTTCTTAATGATGGGAAAAATATTCTCCGTGTGTACCTGGATGGTTCCTTTCGACATAAAAAAAATTTGTGCGAAAGTAGCAAACGCTTTGCCAACGGGTCATAAACTGCCATTGTGTCGCCAAAGGAAGGAAAATTGCATCATTTACGCTTCCATGAATGGCTACTGAAGCACAAATGGAATAACGGAAAGGTCTCCGCCATCAACCGACAGCTGAATATAAAAGAATCCCCGCGGAAGAGAACGTACATTTAGATAACATGTATTCTTATCTATTTCGGACAGGTGCAAATACTGCCGGCCGGTTAACGAGTATATTTTCAGGGATTGAATCCGGGTTGCCGGGTGGTTGCAGGAAATTACTAACTGATCAACGGCGGGATTTGGAAAAACCGTTATAGAAAATTCAGGGTGGTTGCCCGGTATAACTGTCGCGAAATCACAATTCACCTGAGGAACGGTAAGGCAAAATCCAAGATTCAGATCGTTGTTAATAAAAGTGACAAACCCGGTGGAAAAGCAACGCAGGTCATAGGAATTATCTGATACCAGGTAAAAACCGGAATAAATTAGTCCGGATAGGCTCCCCAATCCTTCCACCCAACTTTCCCCGGTTGGATTGCCATCAGCATCGTCAATATGTATGCGCCTGTGGAAGATGCCTCCTATCTCGATAGAATCAATTCCGCCAACCCGGCTTTTTACCGTAACCGGTTCTCCGTAGGTTAATAAGTTCGTATATATCCAGTCTCCGGTTTGTTGCGGCGAAAAATCGTACAACACCCGCTCAGCCGTATCTCCGGTAGCCCATTCACTGATGATCCGTATTTTTTTCTCTTCCTCCTTCAGTGCCCCAAAGTAATGGGTATAGATGGTATCATACTGTGTACCCGGTAAATGATGTACGGTCTCATAAATTTTTTTGTATGAAATACCATTAACAGTTGTATCGCCTTCCATGGTAAAAGTATGCACATCATACCAACCCGCCGGAAAAAAGGAAAAACACCTGATCACTTTCCAGGAAGCCGTTTCATCCGGAAAAGCAACATACTGCTGAGCTGACGTTTGATAGGCTGAGCAGCAGACAACCAATAAGGCAAGTAAAAAGTATTTCATAAGAAATCATTTGCAGGTAAAACAAAGTCCAGTTTATGACTTGATTCTATTGTAAACCGCTGCATCTCTATCCGCTTTTTCGACCAACCCGGCTTTTATGGCCATTACCGTACAAATTCTGCATCTGAATCTTAAGCTCGCCATTCTAATAATGTTTGTTTCCAGGCCGTCTAACGAGCGTGAACCTTTACATTTCGAACAAGTGGGATGAATAACCTATAAAACATAGTTTTGCCTTTCTAAAATATAATCATGCTCCTGATCGTCAACACAGCCATACGATTAAAGCCATGACTTTAGAAGCAACGATGACGAGCCATCAGAATGCGGAGATCCAGAAAACAGTGCGTAAGGAGCGAAAGCGCCTGCTCGATTTTATCCGACAGCGGGTGAACAGTGATGAAGATGCGGAAGATATACTGCAGGATGTCTTTTACCAGCTTGTGAATGCTTACCGCATGATGGAGCCTATTGAAAAAGTGACGTCCTGGTTGTTTACCGTAGCCCGTAACCGAATTACGGACCTTTACCGCAAGAAGAAAACGGCCAACTTCTCAAGCCTGCTTCCGTTAACTGATGAAGCGAGCGAAGATGATGCACAAAACTACTTCCTTGAAGAAATCATGCAGGATGCTACGGAAACACCGGAGGCGCAATATATGCGATCCCTCGTCTGGGATACCCTGAATGCGGCTCTTGATGAATTACCTGATGAACAACGCGAAGTGTTCAATCTGCATGAGTTGGAAGGAATGAGTTTTAAAGAAATCGCTGCACAAACCGGTCAACCGGTGAACACACTTTTGTCAAGAAAGCGCTATGCTGTTCTGCATCTGCGCGAAAGATTGCAGACACTCTACAAAGAATTGTTAAACCTTTAAATAAAATGAATATGAAACGGTGGTGGATCTTAAAAGGAATTAAAATGTTTTTCCTGTTCCTGCTTTTTGGAGCAGCAATGAGTTACCTGGTTATGATCTTATGGAACTGGCTGATGCCAGTGGTGTTTGGATTGGCTTTGATTACTTTCTGGCAGGCACTTGGACTATTGCTGCTGGCAAAAATAATCTTTGGTTTCGGACGGGGTAGCTGGGGCCATTCGGGGCATTATGCCGGCCATTGGAAAGAACATGGCGCTTCATTGTGGAAAGAAAAAATGGAAGACAAACTTAAAGCAATGTCTCCAGAGGAACGTGAAAAATTCAGGGCAGAATGGAAAAAACGCTGCGGCTGGAAGTACTCCAATATTGAATCTGAAAAAAGCAGTAATTCGACAACTTCATAACTGCTTTTATTTGCGCAAATGCGCTTTACGCTTTCCGGGCTTCTTTGCAAGTTGGCTGCCATTCAAAATTTTTGCATAGCTTTAACTGGTCAACCGCCGGCGCACCCGTAGATGAAACATTCCTTTAAAATTTCTGTATTCACCAGCATTCTGATCCTTTCTTGTTTGCTGCAATCTTTTGCGCAGCAGTCACCAAAATCCGGTCAGTATTCAATGCAGCGGCGACAGGAAAAAATGGAATTCAGTTCACCCGGTGATGTGTCGGCAAGAACCTATACCCGGCTCAAAAAGAGCGATTTGATTATTAAAAGCAACACTTCACGGCAACAGTCCGGTAAACCGGGGGCAATGTATAGATCCCCAAAAAAATACCTGAAAAAAATTCACTATTAACTGTCCGGGCGGCGCTGCCCAATACTCCCCTTGTCTTTTCGGTATTAAAGCCGGCTATCCTTGACTCAACAGCCGGACAATCCAGATTTTATAGTTAATCCATTCACGGCATAACACCGCCATTTCCCATCAGAACCAGTTTCCCGTTACAAAAGACGCCGGGTCATTTCAGCTTCTTGTAAAAAATACAATATATTTATTGTATCTTTTACAATTAGTTGCTATATTACCAGCATTTTCTAACCTAAATTCTAAATGAAATGAAAAAAACATTCCTTTTAGCAGCAGTGGTAATCTGGAGCACGGCCGTCTTTGCTCAGGATTATAACATCACATTCAAAGTAAACATGAATGAAGTAACAGACCCGTTTACTACGCCGGAAGTTAACGGCAATTTTAATGGCTGGTGTGGTGGCTGCGCACCAATGACCGACGATAATGGTGACGGAGTCTGGAAGACCACCATCACGTTGCCGGCCGGCACCTATGAATACAAGTTTGCCTATGACACCTGGGCAGGTCAGGAAAGCCTCACACCTGGAAGTTCCTGTACCATTACGACAGGCGAGTTCACCAACCGTAAACTGACGGTTACCCAGGATGAAGTGCTGGATATCGTTTGCTGGGGCGCCTGTCTCGACTGTGGCGAAGTGGCCCCGACCCGCAACATTACTTTCAAAGTTGATATGACTCCCGTTCTGGGAAGTTTCACAACGCCTGAAGTAAACGGAACATTCAACGGATGGTGCGGCGGATGCAACCCCATGACCGATGCCAATGGCGACAATGTTTGGGAAGCAACTATTGCAATTCCGGATGGCAGCTATGAATACAAATTTGCTTATGACAGCTGGGCCGGACAAGAGTCTCTTACACCTGGAAGTTCCTGCACTGTTTCCAATGGCGGTTTCACGAATCGTACGCTCACGGTTACACAAAATGAGTCACTCGCAAAAGTTTGCTGGGGAAGTTGCACAGCGGATTGCCCCATTTCACTTGCCCAAATGGACCTTCCTGTTACCTTCGATGAAGCCGGTGTTGCGTATGGATTAATCGGATTTGGCGGAGCTGAAAATTCCACTATTGTAGAAGACCCTACCCTTCCCGGAAATATGGTAGCAAAAGTAGTTAAATCAGGTACTGCCGAACTTTGGGCTGGTACCACAGTAACCGGTCCGGAAGCTTTAGGTTTTGCAACACCTGTTGCCTTCTCAGAAACAGAAACCAAACTGTATGCACGCGTTTGGTCACCCGATGCAGGCATTCCCGTATTGCTTAAAGTAGAAGAACATGCAAATGGCGCACATTCCGTAGAAACCTTTGCTACCACTACCGCAGCTGGCAATTGGGAAACACTGGAGTTTGACTTTGCCAACGAGGCACCGGGCACCGCAGAACTCAACCTTGCCTATGCTTATGACAAGGCATCGATCTTCTTTAATTTTGGTACTACTGGTGCCCAGGCCGGTGAGAAGACGTATTACTTTGATGACATTGCTTATTCGCCGTTATGCCAGGCTACTCCCGTAACCATAGCCGCCGCTGGTCCAACTACTTACTGCAAACCAGGCTCAGTTACCCTTTCACAAAGCTCAGCCGGAACATTTAGCTCGTATCAATGGCAACTTGACGGTGTAAACATTAACAACGCCACAAGCTCAAGCTATGAGGCTAAATCAACCGGTTTGCATACTTTGATTGCGACCAATTCCTGTGGAAGTGCTTCTACTTCTAATGCGATTGAGGTTACCGCCAATAAAAAACCGAAAGCTGATGTAACACCTGCAGGTCCCGTTAGCATATGTGCAGGCGGATCTGTAGAACTTTCTGTTGCTGCAGGCAATAAACAAACCTATCAGTGGAAAAAGAACGGTAATAACAACATTCCGGGCGCTACCAACAACACACTGGTGGTTACCACTGCCGGAGAGTATAAATGCAAAGTGACAAAGACCACCACCGGATGTACCAACACTTCTAAGCCGGTTATTGTTACGGTGGATTGCAAAGTCGGAAGCCCATCCATTGCAGCAACTGCATTTCCAAATCCAACTGCCGATTATTTCCTGTTGAATACATCTGGCCTTTCCTTACAGAATGGACTCATTAAAATATATGACTTAGCAGGAAAACTACTGGAAACCTATCATGTGGAAAGTGATGCCATGGAAGTTGGAACACAATTGCCTTCCGGCGTATACTTTGCAAAAATTGAATCTTCTGGAAGCGTGTTGCAGGTACTGAAACTGGTTAAGAATTAAGCAGGTTTAATACAGGATTTTATAGGCGCACAGTTTGTGCGCCTTTTTTTTTCACCAAAGCCAGGCAAACGAAGTTGCCGGCTGGTTCCCGACCATTCTATGTGATATCATCCATATTCAATAGAAAGAATTGCATTAATTCAATAAATTATTAATTTCGGTAACAACTTGAATGCTTACCTGTGCATTCAGGAATACTTAACCTACTGCCATTCAAATAAACTCACACCCTAAAATCAAACCATTATGAAAACAATTTACCTGAGCTGCAAGAATGCAATACTGATCCTGATCGCCCTGTTGTTTGTAGGAACCCATCAAACACAGGCTACCAAAGTGA
>CAZGBP010000072.1:0-18740 GCA_964524035.1 uncultured Bifidobacteriaceae bacterium | reverse complement strand
ATGAACTGGGTAATATCCATATTGGCAACAACATTACTGACTATGCCTGGAATGGTACAGATCAATTCGGAGATCAGCTTGCCAATGGATTGTATTTCTATCGCGTAAATGCAAAGTTGAACGGGAAAGAAATTGACCATTATGAAACTAATACCGATCAGTATTTTAAGAATGGGATTGGTAAAATGTACCTGATGCGATAATTGCAGGCTGCAAGTAACATCGGGCGGAAATGCACTGCTGATTCATATATGCAAAAGAATATTTATTTATCAGAAGACCGTATGAATGGCAGGCCATCACATTAACTGTTCTGATACGCCAATTAGCATACGCTGCCACCCTGGTCATGCGCTGCAGGAAGTCCCGGCCTTAGCTGAACCATATAGAGGCATTTAAGCACTATCAGCATTCTTGCTTTTTTAAGAAAAAACGTATACGTTTATTGTAACAAAACTCCATGGTTATGCAACGGTTAGCCATTTTCCAATTATTATTCCAGGTAGTGACCGGTACAGTAATGCTGCATGCGCAGGTTAAAACAGTGACAACCGATACAGACTGGGCAAAACAGCAGGCTATATTGAAAAATACAAAGGAAGCCGGTTTCATTATTCGCATTGGCGATATCGACAATCTTGGTTTCGGATGGCCGGAAGCTTTTGATCCATTCTGTGGCAGAATGGCTGAAGCACATCCCTTCCCCTGGACGGTCAACAGTTCCGATTTACCGGGATTTGACCGCATTCTTTTGCCATCCAAATATTCCCCATCCGCAAATCATCCTTGTTTAGGTGATGGTTACAGTGAAAGCTATGATGCAGTAAAAACCCGTCCGGTACCCTGGACCATTCCTACTGATGTATTAAAAGGGTCCAGCATACAGAACGCTTATTTGCAAATTTTTATTGATGATTTCCAGGCACCCAGTGTCTGCTCAAAGTTTCAAATGCAAATAAACGGGATGCGCTTTGTAGAAGGCGAGAAAATGCTGAATGCCATTGATCAGACCGGACCAGTGGGCAAACTGATTTCCATTCCGCTCACAGAAGACAGGTATCCTGATCTGCTAAACAAAAATACCATGACCATTTTTATAGATGAATATACCGGCGCCGGTGATGGTTTTGCCGTTGATTTTATTCGCCTGGTAGTAAACCGGAACCTGGAATATGCCTGTAAAGGATCTATCAATGGAAAAGTATTTGATAAAGATACAGACGCCCCTATTGCAGGCGCAAAGGTTTATACATCAGAGAACACTTTCGTTGAAACCAATAATGAAGGCGAATTCCGTTTCGTAAACCTGCCTGCAGGCTTTGCTGTTCTTGAGGCTTCTGCAACGGGTTATGATGACGGTGCCGGCACTGCCGATATCGGCCAGGGGGACGAAAATCCTGAAACATACATCTTCCTGGTAAAGGGTAAGACCGCGACATTCAATAATAAAAATGTCAGAGCCGGTGAATCCATTACCCTTGCCAATATTCTTTTTGACCAGGGCAAAGCGGAACTTAAAAATGAATCAAAACAGGAACTTGACGTCGTTGTGTCTTTTTTAAAAGCCAATGCGTCGGCAGAAATTGAATTGTCGGGATACACCTCTTCGGAAGGCGATCGTGATTACAACCGGTCACTTTCTTATAAGCGTGTAAAATCCTGCAAAGATTATATAGTCGAAAATGGAATAAGCGAAGCCCGGATTATCGCTGTTGGATATGGGCCGGATCACCCGGTTGCTCCAAATGATACCGAAGCCAATAAGGCAAAAAACAGGCGGGTTGAAATGAGAATCATGAAACTCTGATTGACTTTTGTTACGCTTTTTGATGCTCATTTCTCAGCTAAAAAGATTCCGGGAAAATCATTTATCCATATTGGGGATCGGCGCTGCGAGAAAGCCTTCGATGTTCATTTATCCAAATTTCCTCCAACAAAGATCAAAGAACACTATTCCAGCCGGATAATAATGTTGGATTTATATAAAAAACTATCATTGTTGTCCGACTAAAATATTTCTGTTTCATGCATTACAATTCAAGGGTGTAGCACGATTCGTTCATCTTTTCAAGTAATGGTTGGAGGGTTAAATGGCTAAATGGTTGAATGGTTGAATGGTTGCGGCGAAGCCGGTTAATTGCTTTGCTGAATTCACTACGCTACTTTGCTTAGTTAATTATCCCAATAATCTATATTGAATTTTTGGCACACCCCAATTCAGGACCGTCCATAGTATAAACCGGGCAACACCTATCTTTGTACACTTTATTCAATTAATCATCACCGAACCGCATCGTGCGAGCAGTATGGCAAAAATTTCCATCAATATCAAAGAGGCAACTATTGAAAAACGCGAGTTGATTGCCGGCATAGACCTTGGTACCACCAATTCATTAATTGCTTTTGTAAACAGCGAAACCGGATATGCGGAAACGGTGAAAGAAGACGGTAAAAATTCACTGGTTCCATCTATCGTACATTTTGAATCTCCTGAAAAAGTAACCATTGGCTCAGCAGCGCGACAATATCTTGTTACGGATCCTCAAAACACCATTTATTCCGTTAAGCGTTTGTTAGGCAAGTCGTATAAAGATGTAAAGGACTACGAAGGATACTTCGGATACAAAATTATCGATGAAGACACCGAACAGCTTGTAAAAATCAGGGTAGGCAATACTTTTTATTCACCCATTGAATTGTCGGCCTTCATTCTGAAAGAACTCAGGCAACGGGCTGAACAGGTTTTAAAAGCCGCTGTAAAGAAGGTGGTAATTACCGTACCTGCTTACTTCAACGATTCCCAACGGCAGGCCACGCGTGATGCCGGAAAACTTGCAGGGCTGGAGGTCTTGCGTATCATCAATGAGCCTACCGCTGCTTCACTGGCTTACGGCATTGGCCTGGATCCGCTAGAGCAAAAAACCATTGCTGTTTATGATTTAGGCGGTGGTACGTTCGACATCTCCATACTTAAAATTGAAAACGGAATTTTTGAAGTACTGGCTACCCATGGAGATACCTTTTTAGGGGGTGATGATTTCGACCGTGCTATCGTGGATTACTGGCTGGAACAAAACAACATTTCAAAAGACACCCTGCTAACCGACAAATCACTCAGCCAGTCGCTCCGGCTCCAGGCGGAAGAAGCTAAAATCCACCTGAGCAAAAATGATTTTTATTCCGGTAATCATGAATCACTTCTTTGTGATATTTCAAAGGCTGTTTTCGAACGGTTGGCTTTACCTCTTGTAGAAAAAACCATTGCCGCCGTCAAACGGGCTTTGAGTGATTCGAAGCTAACAGTGGAAAGCATAGATAGTATTGTGATGGTTGGTGGCGCCACCCGTATGCCACTGGTTAAAGATACGGTTACCGCATTTTTCGGAAAACCGGTTAACGACTCGTTGAATCCGGATGAAGTGGTAGCCCTTGGGGCAGCGATCCAGGCCGATGTACTAGCAGGAAATAAAAAAGATATACTGCTGCTGGATGTTACTCCGCTTTCGCTGGGTATTGAAACCATTGGCGATCTCATGGATGTAATCATTCCGCGTAATTCAAAGATACCGACCAGTGCCGCACGTCAATACACCACCTCTGTTGACGGACAAAAGAACTTAAAAATTGCTGTTTACCAGGGAGAGCGCGATGTGGTAAAAGACAACAGAAAGCTGGCGGAATTTATCTTATCAGGAATACCGGCCATGCCGGCCGGATTTCCAAAAATTGAGATCAGTTTCCTGCTCAATGCTGACGGAATCTTAAAAGTGAAGGCTAAAGAACTGCGCAGCGGGCTTGAACAGAGTATTGACATCAAACCACAGTACGGTTTGACCGATGCGGAGGTTGAACAGATGTTGCTTGATTCCATTGTGCATGCAAAAGACGATATGAAAACACGCAGCTTACTGGAGGCGAAAACAGAAGCCAATCAGGTATTACTTGCTGCTGAAAAATTTATTAAGAAGAATGCCGAATTGCTTTCTGCTGAAGAAGCTGCCGGCATGCAGGCACTGATGACAGCATTGAAACAGGCATCAGAAAGTGATGATAAGGATTTGATACAAGTTAAAATGGATGAGTTAAATGAATACTCACGGCCTTTTGCGCATAAGGTGATGGATGCGGTGATTGGGGAAGCTATGAAGGGGAAGAAGGTTTAGGGGGAATGTTCAGGGCAATTGTGCTTGTACTGGGAATCTCGAAGCATGAACCAGGAAACAAGACGTAAGACTTAAGACGGTCGGTATTAGCGGATAAAAAAAACCCTTACAGGCTCCAAAGAGCTGTAAGGGTTTTTGTTTTAGGGAGCACTGAAGCCTGCTGCTATTTGATCAGCATCACTTTCTGTTCCATCCTGTTTTCGCCGTTCAGCACCCGCACGATGTACATACCTGCTGAAAGTTCATTCATATTGAACTTGATCGTTTGCTCGACAATGTTTCCGCCCGGATCATGACTTATTCCGCGCATAAGGTCTGATCATAAAACATCGTCACTGAAAACAGAAATTAACCAATTGTTTTGCAGTCTCTGTTCCCCGATTTCTTTCTAACTTTCGCCCCTTCAAAAAAAATTTCATGAACCGGATTTACCTGATTACCATCGTGCTGCTTGTGATAGCATTGATCTTTGCTATTCAAAATACCACGATCGTCTATTTACGTTTCCTTTTCTGGAAATTTGAAGGATCTCTGGCTTTTGTGACCATCATCCTCTTCATTACAGGTTTCCTGGCAGGCTGGATTCTGGAAGCCTGGAAAGTATGGAAGAAAAATACGCAGCTTAAGTCGATTCAGAAAAAACTGGATGAGATGCAAAAAACTATGAAGGCACCGGCAGAAGGTAAATAAAACTAGTAATAAAATCAGAGCGTAGTGTAGCGATCTATTTAAGATACAATGCTCCATGGGCAAATAAAATATGGACTATAAAAAGATCAGGGTTCTGATGCTGGGATGGGAGTTTCCTCCCATTCTTACGGGTGGCCTGGGGCCGGCTTGTTACGGGTTGGCAAAAGCGCTTGCCAATTTTGTGGAGTTGAAAATAGTGTTGCCGAAATCAGACCTGCATTTTAAGATGAAGCGGGTCAACCTGATTGGGTTGAATCATTTTGATTTTGATCCGGTATCAAATGAACTGGTGGTTGATGACTTCCGTAAATTTCTGGCCGCGGAATTTATTGATGAACTAAATCCTGCGCCCTCCGAATTGCGCGTTCGCTGGAATGATCCTGAAATTCCCGGTAATGAGGTGATCACCTTGTTTAATGAACCTGATTCCTATGGTGCTCATATTATGCGCAAAGTGCAGGCCTTTTCCGAAGTGATGGAGCAACTGAGTGATAAAATTGAGTTTGACGTTATCCACGCGCACGACTGGATTACTTTTCCTGCCGCTGTCAGGCTCAAAAAGAAAACCGGTAAACCACTGGTGCTGCATGTCCATTCGCTGGAAACCGACCGGGCACATCCCGAGGCACGAAATCCGGTTTATCATATCGAACATCAGGGTATGTTACATGCCAACCGCATTTTACCGGTAAGTGCCTACACTAAAAATTCGATAATCAATCATTATGGTATTGCTGCGGAAAAGATTTATCCTATCTATAATGCAATAGAGGAGGCGGCTGGTTACAAAGTAACCCGGGATGACCATGAAAAACGGATCCTTTTTTTGGGAAGGATTACGCGTCAGAAGGGACCTGAATTTCTGCTGGAAACCATGGTTAAGCTGTGCAAAAAAATGCCGAAGGCGAAATTCATCATTGCAGGCACCGGCGACAAGACAGACTGGTTGAAAGAAGCAGTACATGCAAATGGCCTCGATGAGCAAACACTTTTTACCGGGTATGTCAAGCGGGAGAAAGTAACAGAATTACTTGCTTCGGTAGATGCCTATTTCATGCCTTCGGTTTCTGAGCCTTTCGGGCTTTCCGCTCTGGAAGCAGCACAATTTAAAATTCCTTGTGTACTGTCAAAACAGTCAGGCGTAAGCGAGGTGCTTTTCAATGTTTTAAAAGCGGACTGCTGGGATACCGATAAATTTGCAAACCAACTATATGCCGTATGTAATTACGAGGGGCTCCGCGAAACCATGGTGCGGCTGACATCCAACGATCTGAAAAATTTAAGTTGGGATCATTCGGCAAGGGAGGTATTGAAAACCTATAAACACCTGGTGGAGGGGAGTAGTGAGTAATGAGTTGTGAGTAGTGAGTAGTGAGTAGTGAGTAGTGAGTTGCGCTAGCATTTAAATTACAGAGGGAAATGTCAAAGAAGGAATCTAAAAAAAAGAAGAAGCGAAAGAAAATGAAAGACGCCGATGCGGTTGAAAGGGTTTTTGATGCGGTGACCGGATTTACCGTTCCAATGGCTGCCATGCAGGAGCTTTATTTTGATGAGGCCGCATTGACCGTTCCCCGGGCTGATGCTGAAAACATACAACATCCCGATACGTTGCCGGTCGAAAAGAAGGAAGGGCCATTAGTAATGTCCGACGCACTGAACAAAGAATCGGAACAGTTAAATCAACCCGGAACATCGGTCTGCTTTTATTTTCAGGTACATCAACCCTTTCGTTTACGCACCTATCATTTTGATCAGATTGGATTCGACCATTATTATGAAAACTATGATCAGAATATCGAAATACTGGATAAAGTTGCTGATAAATGTTACCTGCCAACCAATGCCAAAATCCTGGAATTACTGGTACGGCAAAAGGGGCGCTTTAAAGTGGCATTCTCCATTTCAGGGGTGGCGCTGGAACAGTTTGAACTGTACCGGCCCGATGTGCTGCGATCTTTTCAGGCACTGGCGGCAACCGGCTATGTAGAATTATTGAGTGAGACGTATTACCATTCGCTGAGCTTTAATTATTCAGTAGAAGAATTTGACCGGCAGGTTACGATGCACCGCGAAAAAATCAAAGCGTTATTCGGGCTTGAACCTGCCATCTTCCGGAACACGGAGTTGATCTTTAACAACGAACTTGCTGCCCATGTGGCTTCATTAGGTTATAAGGGTATGCTTTGTGAAGGCACCGACCGCTACCTGCAAACCCGCCTGCCCAACCAGGTTTATGCTTCTCCCGGTATCAAGAATTTTTCGCTGCTGCTGAAAAATTACCGCCTGAGTGATGATATCGCCTTTCGGTTCAGCAACCATCAATGGGAAGACTGGCCTTTGACCGCTGATAAATTTTCCGACTGGCTGCACAAACATGCCGGTAATGCGGAAACGATTAACTTGTTTATGGACTATGAAACCTTCGGAGAGCATCAATGGAAAGAGACGGGCATTTTTGATTTTCTTGACAACCTGCCGGAGATGATATTGGATCATCCTGATTTCTATTTCCGGTCGCCTTCGGAAGTAATCGCTGCCTATCCTTCGCGTGATGTGTATGATGTTCCTGAGTTTACCAGCTGGGCTGATGAAGAGCGTGACCTGTCGGCCTGGAAAGAAAATGAAATGCAGGAAGAAGCCCTGGAAAAAATTTACGCTTTAGAAAAAGCAGTAAAAGCAACGGGTAACGAAGACTTGTTAAAGGTGTGGGGGAAATTGCAGACTTCTGATCACTTCTATTATATGAGTACTAAATTCTGGGCTGATGGTGATGTGCACAAATACTTTTCACCTTTCGCATCACCGTATGATGCCGCAATCTATTATATGAATGCGGTAAGTGACCTGGAAAAAACAATACTTTCCATGGCAGATCCGACTGCCCGGAAACCTGCTGACGCTGCATGATAAAATCAGTGCCGGCTGTTTGCTGAATACATCTTCTTTGATAAGCCAGAAAAACATGTGCAGCTCTTGCTGATTATTCAGTTCATACCTATCAGTTGCCGGCGAAATCTGCCTGTTCTGCCGTTGTCTGCTAGTCTATAAAAATGATCTTGCCACTTTTGATAACCTGGTCATTGTTACGGAACCGGTATAGATAGGGTGCATTTGACTGAACTACTCCGGAGACATTAATAGTGTTTCCATTCATTTGTTCGCTTACCAGTGTTCGGCCCAGTAAATCAATCACATCAATATAGAGGTGATCAAAATTGCTGAATGCGCAGGATGAATTTAAGCTCAGCATGCCTGAAGAGAGCGTTGGCATCAGCAATGTCTCGCAAGCTTCCGCAGTTAATGGTGCTGTATTCCCGGTAGGTATCGTGCAATCTTTGCTTATGGCATATAAATCTATTCCCAGTGTAGTCGCGCTGAAACCAGGCATATTGAGGTTATCCATTGGATAGATATTGGTGGTGTTGGCTACGATATCATATACCCCCATTACCGGGTAGCCGGGATTACTCTCTTGCAATATGAAGTAGAGCTTATTGGTTGGCGGGTAAAAAACCATATTGCCGCCGATCAGGTTACCTAAAAAATCAGGCGTGAGGTAGTTAAATGCACCTGTTTCCGGGTCAACTTTCACCACTCTCAGATCTGCAAGGAAATTGTTATTTACAAATGAATCCAAATCATAATCCACGCCATATAGATTTCCATCATTTACATTATAGGTAAGTGACAACTGCTGGATATTAAATCCGGGTTGAGCAAGCGTTACCGATGAAGTAGCATTTGCATTGATGTCATAAGTAATTATTTTGCTGTTGCTGGCGAAGTAATTATAATAGCCCAGGTAAATTTTCTGTTGATTGTTGGAGACTACATTATCGAAGCTCCAGACGCTTCTGGGAAAAGATGCCAACTCCGTAACTTCATACGACAACGGATCCACTTTAGCCAGGTGCGTCGAATCTTCATATGGAGCCTTGTAGTGAAAAAAATAAACCTGCCCGTCTGCACAATTATAAAATGTACCATTGATATTGCCTCCTATGGTTACTGAACCGGGTTGGCCACTTCCAACGGAATCAACCGTAAACAATTCACCCAGGACCTCCCCTGTTTCAAAATCAATATCCTTCAGGTACATGTTTACAGAATCACCAATTACCTGAAGGTACCTGCCATGAACCGGATCAATGGCATGATCTCCAAATGCAGAATAATTTTCACTGAACTGACTCCAGGTTGCCAGCTCATTGGTAAAAGTATTGTACTCCGCAAGACCTTTATAATTGTAAGGAGGAACGCTTTGAGAGTAAATACTGAATCCATAGAGGAACCCTGCTGTCTGTGCATTGACCAGGAAACTACTAAGGCACAGACAGGCAAATAGTAAAAGTTGTTTCATACACTTTGGCTTTTAAGTGAAGTTGGTTCAGGAAAGCTACACATTCCGGGCTAAATTATATATGCGGAGGAATGATGTTGCACCATAAAACAGTCTTAACGCAGTAGGAAACAAGGTCAACTGAAGAAGTTACCTTGATCCGAAACAGGAATCGCAAATGTTCTATGGTTCGACTCAGTGCACCGTGACATTCCTTTGGTTCCATTTTTATAACATGAGTCCTCGCTAATCACGAATTGAATTTCGTTGAATTGCTGCACAAAGCGGAAACTTAGGAAGGTTTCGAACACCAGTGAAAAGGAATCCGGAATCAGGTTTCAAGGAAAAAAGGAAACCGGAAAAATTGCTGCAAAAACAAAGTTTGTACATACAGCGAATCCTTAGCCGGGATAGCGTGCTAAAAAACACGTAACTAACTTCGGTGCGCTACTGCCGCTTTACTTACTGACAGCCGTTTTGATGTTGATACTTAATACAGGAATAGTCGACTCCGTTACAATACTGCGGGCGCTGGAACCAAACAGCAGCTCGGTCAGTTGCGATCCCCGCCCGGTTACAACCATAATCAGGTCGGCACTCGCCTTTCGTGCATATTCAATGACTGATTCAGAGGGTGATTGGTTGCGGATAATATGCGCCGTGTAAGGAATACCTTCTTTGGCAAGCCTGGCTCCCACATCATGCACTTTTTTGTCCACCTCTTTCACATCAACCATAAATTCTTCGAAAAACGCAGTAACCGCAAGCAGGTGAATGGTGCTTCCAAAGAATTTGGCCCAGGTGATTGCAATGTCCACTTTTTCTGAAGACTCTTTGGTGCTGTCAATAGGAAGCACGATATCCTTAAAACTTTTATGCGTGGGTTCCTGCCGGAGGGTAATTACCGGACAAGGTGCATTTTGCGTGGTGCGGTAAGCGTTGGAACCAATCAGGTAACGGCCGATATTGGTTACCCCGGAAACACCATGCGTTCCCATCACAATCAAACGCACATCTTCTTCTTTGGCAACGCGCTCAATTTCGTTATGAATTTTTCCGGTAACGACTTTTGAATGAATGGTGATACCTTTCAGCAACTGATTCTTCTTCTTTATATCATTCATTTTTTCCTCAATCCCCTTTTCCATGATTTCGGTAAAATCCACAACCATTTCCAGCATGGTATTCTGAGAATAGGATTCAAAAACGTGCAAAAGCAATAGCTCTGCATTGGCTTTTTTTGCTATCAATGCCGCATATTCCAATGCATGAATTGAAATAACAGAAAAGTCGGTAGGAACAAGAATCTTATATCGGGGTGGGTTGGATGGATGTGTTACACTCATGTTTTTGTCCGGGATGAATTACATTTAGGCTTGCAAAGGTAATAACTAACCACAAACATGAAAATCATTCCGGAATCTGAACTCATCCTGTCTAAGCGAGGTGCCATATATCATCTCGATTTGCTTCCTGAAGAAGTTGCTGACACGATTATTACCGTTGGAGACCCGGAGCGAGTGCAAGCGGTATCAAAGTATTTCGACCGGCAGGAGGTTATCCGGCAACACCGGGAATTTATTACTCATACCGGCTACATCGGCAAGAAGCGTTTATCCGTTATTTCCACAGGAATAGGTACGGATAACATTGATATTGTACTTAATGAACTTGATGCACTTTTTAATATCGACCTGCAAACCAGGCAGGTAAAACCCAATTTATCCGTCTTAAAAATTATACGCGTAGGGACATCGGGTGCATTGCAGCGCGATATTGCCCTTGACAGTATCATTGCTTCCAACTACGCTATCGGCATGGATAACCTGCTGAATTTCTATACACTCGAGAATACACCGTTTGAAAAAGAGCTTTTGCTTGCATTCCTCAGTCATGTTCAGGAAAACCACATTGCCTTTATACCCTATATTGCAGAAGGCAGCGACAGACTGTTAGCTGATTTTTCCGCATTTTCCACCATTGGAATTACCATCACCTGCCCGGGCTTTTATGGGCCGCAAGGAAGAATCTTAAGGGCGGTACCTGCTTTTCCCCAACTGATCAGTCAATTAGCTGCTTTTTCATTGCCCGGTCAACGGATTACCAACTTTGAAATGGAAACGGCCGGCATCTATGGAATGGCAAGAATATTGGGACATGAGGCCATGTCGCTCAGTGCTGTCATTGCTAACCGCATAGAAAAAAAATTCAGCCGAAATCCGAACAAAGCGGTAGACCACCTGATAAAGCTGACTTTGGAGCGATTAAGTGCTGATTAAAGGACAGCCCTTCGGATGCTGACAATGCATTTTGTTTACTGCCGTAACATGCAACTTATTGCACGTATCCAATCAACAGGGCAATCGTTCACCAACTGTTTCAGCGATTTATCATAGAAAAACAACCGACCGGATTGCATTACCCTTCATACGTAAAGCGCAGGTATACGACAAATTGGATATAGATTATTTGGACAATTAAGTAAGTGAGCAAAGTAGCGCAGTGAATACAGCATAGCAAGTGATCAGCTTCGCCGCAGCCATTTAATCATTTAGCCATTTAATCATTTAGCCATTTAGCCATTTAACCCACCAACCACTGCTTTACAAGATGAACGAATTGTCATACACCCTAAAGCGCAGGCAATATTTCAGTTGGTTTTAAAATTCTTTAGCTTTGCGCCGATTTATAACCTACCCCTCCATGAAGAAATTCAATTTTTATTCCGGCCCCGCCATATTACCTCCTACCGTATTTGAGCAGGCCGCGAAAGCGGTGCTGGAATTAGACAACATCGGTTTGTCGTTGATTGAGATCTCGCACCGCAGCAAAGAGTTTACGGCCATTGTAGAAGAAGCACAACAGTTGGTACGGGAACTCACCGGGCTGGGTGATGATTATAAAATTCTTTTCATGCAGGGTGGGGCTACCATGCAATTCTGCACCATACCGTATAATATGCTGGATTCCAATGAAACAGCAGCCTATATCGAAATGGGATCTTGGTCGAAGAAAGCGATTAAAGAAGCAAAGATCTTCGGCAATGTGAATGTAATTGCCTCCTCTGCAGATAAGAATTTCAGCTATGTTCCGAAAGGATACCACATTCCTGCAGATGCCAAATATTTTCACATCACAACGAATGAAACCATACATGGTAATCAGTTGCAGACAATCCCGGATTCACCGGTGCCGCTGATTGCAGATATGAGCTCTGATATTTTCAGCAGGGTGCTCGACTGGAATAAATTTGACATGATTTACGCCGGCGCACAAAAGAACCTCGGAACTTCAGGTGCCACACTCGTAATTATGAAAGAAAGTCTCCTGGGGAAAGTGAAGCGTCCTGTGCCCACCATGCTCGACTACCGTTCGCATATCAAAGACAATTCATTGCACAACACGCCAAGTACCTTTGCGATTTATGTTTGCATGCTTACACTCCGGTGGCTCCGGGAACAGGGTGGTATTGCAAAGATGGAAAAACGCAACCGGGCAAAAGCCGGATTGTTGTATTCAGAAATTGAACGCAATAGTTTATTTGAAGCAAATGTAGCTGCGGAAGACCGTTCCATGATGAACGTAACCTGGATCATGCATGACAAATCACTTGAAGAATCATTCAACCAGTTTGCTAAAGAAAACGGATGTATTGGCATAAAGGGACATCGCTCCGTTGGCGGGTTCCGCGCTTCTATCTATAATGCCATGCCGGATGAAGGGGTTGCTAAACTGATAAACGTGATGCAGGAGTTTGAATCAAAATATGCTCATTAGAACCGTATCCGATACGTGAAGCATTCAACAAAAGAGGTAACATTAGCAAACCAGCCGGACTGCAACAACTGTACTTCTTCAAATTGTTTCGTAAACCGTTTCGTTTCTCCTGAATGGAAAGAGCATATCATGGCCGGAAAATCGGCAAAACGATATAAAACAGGAAGTGCTGTTCTGCAAGAGGGCGATCCGGTACAGGGTATTTACTTCATTTATTCGGGCAAAGTAAAAGTTTTTAACACCGGCCCCGATGGCCGTTCACAAATTGTAAGGCTTGCCGGTAATGGCGATATATTGGGCCATCGTGGAATGGGTGTTAATATGCGATATCCTATCAGCGCATCCACATTGGAAGAAGCCACGATCTGTTTTATCAACACCGCGGATTTTCTTACGGCACTGGAACACAATCCCTCTTTTGCCATCAGCCTGCTCATGTTCTATGCTTCAGAACTAAGAAGGGTTGAATATAAGCTCAGGTCGCTGTCGCAAATGACTGTTAAACAAAAACTGGCTGATGCATTGCTTACCATCCGCGATATCTATGGCACCCGTAAACTGCACGGCAAAAAGGTATTAGCCGTTAAACTTTCCAGGCAGGAATTTGCCGATATCATCGGAGCGTCAATAGAAGAAGTCATCCGCACCTTTTCGGTATTCAGGAAAGAAGGGACACTTGGACTTGAAGGCAAATATATCAGCATCGTCAATAGCCGGAAACTGGAGCGGCTGCTCAAAGGATTTCGCAACATGCAGCTGCCCTGAGTATTAACTCTTCATTACCACCTTATTTTTTCCTGTAAATACTTAATCCTTTGGCTATTTTCGCAAAAGAAGAAAACAACAGCGCATGATAAAGATTCTTGCCAATGACGGAATAGAAAATGCCGCGAAAGAGGCTTTGCAACTTGCAGGCTATGAGGTGCATACTACGCGTATTCCGCAGGAAGAGCTGGCCAATCACATTAATGAATTTGATGTACTGACTGTGCGTAGCGCTACCAAAGTGCGCCGGCCATTGATTGATGCTATCAAACGTACCAGGCTCATTATCCGTGGCGGTGTTGGCCTCGATAACATAGATGTTGATTATGCGCAGTCGAAAGGTATTACCGTAAAAAATACACCGCTGGCTTCCTCACAATCGGTTGCAGAACTGGTATTTGCCCATTTGTTCGGAATCGTTCGCTTCCTGCATGAATCTAACCGCGAGATGCCTGTAAATGGCACTTTAAAATTCAAAGAACTGAAAGAGAGGTTCTCCAAAGGAAGTGAGCTGCGGGGAAAAACACTGGGCTTCATCGGATTTGGAAATATCGGGCAAGCTACCGCAAAAATCGCCATCGGATGCGGTATGAATGTGCTGGCTTATGACCTCTATCCCCGCGACTGGAACATCGAGCTTCAGTTAATGAATGATGTAAGGGTTCCTTTTCTCATTAAGCCAACCACTAAAGAAAAAGTAATCAGCGAAAGCGATTTCATCACCATTCACAGTGCCGGTGCTGCGCAGGTGCTTGGAACCGAAGAATTTGAAATGATGAAGAAAGGGGTGGGCATCATTAACTGTGCGCGTGGCGGCGCCGTAAACGAAGCTGCTTTGCTGGCTGCGCTGGAAGCGGGTGTGGTGGCTTACACAGGCATTGACGTTTATGAAGAAGAGCCTACCGGAAATACTGCTTTGCTGCAGCATCCGCATGTTTCACTTACGCCCCATATCGGTGCCTCCACCAGGGAAGCACAGGACCGGATCGGCAAAGAAGTTGTTTCTATCATCATGAATTTTTCCCAATGGGAATCATCAGTAAAAAGCTGACCACGTGATCATCAAATCCTTTAAAGGGTACAGGCCGGTGCCGGAACTTGCGCTGAAAGTTGCTCTGAATCCCAATAACCTGCTGAATGAACCCGAAAGAAGAGAAGAAGCCAGAAAGAATCCATATTCTTTCGCTCATGTGGTAAAGCCACGTATCAATTTTCCGGACGATACTCCAAAAACAGAACAGCAATTGTTTGATTTTGCGCACCGGTACTTCCTGAAAATGGTCGATGATGGCACGATTATTCGTGACGAAAAACCTGCGTTGTATGTTTACCGCCTTTCATTGGAAAACCATACACAAACCGGGCTGATCTGCTGCCTTCATGTTAAGGATTACCAGGCAGGAAAAATCAAGAAGCATGAACATACACGGGCTGACAAGGAAAAAGAAAATGTACTGCACATCCGCAGCACGCTGCTGAACTCTAATCCCGTTTTTCTGACATATGAACCGGTTGATGAAATTGATATTGAGATTGGTTTTGTTACGAACGGTGGAATTCCGGAATATGATTTTGTGAACGAAAACGGCGTGCGACAGGAGATCTGGGTGGTGAAACAGCATGCGGCCATTGACCGGCTCACCAACCTCTTCGATCAGCATGTTGCATGCGCCTATATAGCCGATGGCCATCACCGCGCGGCGGCAGCAGCGATTTATGCAAAAGAAATGGAGGATCAGCAAGGCAAATTAAAATCGAATGATTTCAACTATGTGCTGGGATGCTTGTTTCCATCCAATCAATTGCGGATCTATGATTACAACAGGATTGTAAAAAGCCTGAACGGACATTCGGAAAAAGACTTCCTGAAACTGGTGAGCGAAAAATTTGAAGTGAAAGAAGCCAGCCGTTCTCCGTATGATCCATCGAAGCCACACCGTTTTGGCATGTTCCTGTACAACAAATGGTATAAACTGAAAGCCCGCGAAGGTACCTATCCGGCAGATGCTGTTGGCTCATTGGATGTTTCTATATTGCAGAACAACCTGCTGGATCCAATTCTGGATATTAAAGATCCGAGAATTGATAAACGAATTGATTTCATACCCGGGATCAAAGGCCTTGCTGCCCTTGAAAAACCGGTACTCAAAGGAAAAGCCCCCGTTGCCTTCTCGCTTTTCCCCATCACCATCGAAGAGCTCATTGCCATCTCTGACCTAAATGAAGTGATGCCACCAAAATCTACCTGGTTTGAACCTAAACTGATGAGCGGTCTGGTGATATTTAAAATGGAACTCTGAAAATTCATGGCCGGATATCCCTATATCATTCATATCCCAAGGTTGCATGTGCGTGGCATGGCACTTTATCCATTCATCCTTTTTCGAAATCGTCAGATTTCCTCCGACAAAGTGATCCTGAATCATGAATTAATACACCACCGACAGCAGGTGGAATTATGGATACTGCCGTTCTACGTATTGTATGCTTTGCATTATCTCCTTAACAGGATGAAATACCCCGACCATCATACCGCTTACCGAAATATTGCTTTTGAACGGGAGGCGTATGCCCATGATGCCGAACCGGACTATCTGCAAAAGAGAACCAGATTTGCTTTCAGCAAATACATTTGATACAGATTTTCTAACATGCCGGCCACAGCGAGCGCTGCTGCCTCTTGTGGCGTCGGCAGAAGCAACAGTCCGGAATCAAACGCTGAGGCAGGCGAATGCCGGTCGCTTTTAGTACGGCCACCTTCATTTTGCAGAAGTCACATTTTCAAGTACCTTTGCCGACTTCAAAAAAACACAGTCAAAAATCATGAGAAAATTCCCTTTTGCCCTTTTCACCGCAATAATGAGTATTGGTATGTTATTCACCGCATGCAATTCAGGCGGTTTGAAAAATCAGTTGATCGGCAAATGGAAGATCAATGAGATGCATATTCAATACTATTTACAGCAACAGGAATATGGTGAAAAGCAAGTGAAAACTTTGCAGGATAGTCTTCCGCTACTCACCGATACAGCTAAAATCAAACTTTATTCTGCACAAATTGAGCAGATCAACAGCCAGCTGGAAGCCTTCCGTTCAAGCCGCGATTCAGCTTTAAAGAAAAATTCATGGGAATTCCTGGAAGATGGTAAATTTATAGCTACAGAAAATGATGGCCCAAGAGAAGGAATTTGGTCCTATGATGATAAACTGGGTATGCTTTTCACGGTTATTGAGAACCAGACCTCTTCAGTAAAAGTGAAATTCAACAGCGACACCATGGTGCTTCAACTGGATTCGGTGAATTATATGAAGTTTACACCGATTAAGGGGAGTTAGGATTCAGGAACCAGGAATCAGGAACCAGGAACCAGGATTCAAGACGGAAGACGTAGGACGGAAGACGTAGGACGTAGGAACTGGAAACTGGGAACCAGGATTCAAGACTTAAGACTCAAGGCTTAGGAGTTTGGACTCGAGACTTGGGAGTTTGGTTATAACTTCTTGCATTTGTGTAATCATACAAGCTATATCCAGCGAACAGTTTAACAGTTTAACAATTCAACAGTTCAGCAGTTTAACAATTTAACCATTCAACCATTCAGCCATTTAGCCATTCAACCATTCAGCCATTCAACCATTCAATAAAACAATACCATCTAAACGCTACCCCCTCCCCCTCACCCCACCTGCTCCCTGTAAAACGCAATCAAATCCGTCGCGGGAATTTCTGTTTTACCAACCTCACGAAGCATTGTAACCAGTTGTCCGCGATGGTAGGTGCCATGATTTACAACATGTAACAGCATCTGGTAAAGAGGAGCGTTACCATTATTTCCCTTCATGGTCGTATAGCTTACTTTGCTTTTCAATTGCAACTTACTGTAATCACGAATTTTACTTTCTAAAGCCTGTGAAGAAGCCATCAGGCCGTCAATCAAGTCATCTCTATTGCCGGTGAAGGAGGCAGATGGCCATTTCGACGGGGAGGTGCCATCGAATCTTTCGAGCCAGATTTCCTGCGCATCCCAGATATGTAATAATGTTTCACGGATATTCCTGAAACTGCTTTTCATTTCATGAAGAAATTCTTCATCGGTAAGCATCATCACTTCGCTGCAGATTCTCTCATTCGCCCATGTATTAAATGCGGCATAATCCCTGACAAGCTTTTTCATTGCACTTTATTTGACTCAAAATTTTGCACAAATAAACAGTGTGCAGGAGGAATATCCAAATTGATTCAGACAAACCAACACGTCAAGCTCTCGAATAGACACTCCGCCCATCTAACGCGTCATGCTGAACTTGTTTCAGCATCTCTAAAAGACAATTAAGATTCCGAAACAAGTTCGGAATGACAACCCGCATATATATTCCATTAAACAAATGCTTCATGCTTCCGACTAAACACTCTGACCAACCAACGCCTCATGCTGAACTTGTTTCGGCATCTCTTTACCACATCTGCGCTTTTAGACTGTGTTGGAATCGCTTCCTGATTCATCTCCGATTCACATTCCCCTCTTTCTCCTACCTTTATCAAAAAAATCAATGGACTTACAATTTGGCTCCGTTTGTGTGCGTAATCCCGACACCGTATTTGAAAATGCAGTGCCTCATATGGAATCCATAGTTGCCAGCACTACCTTTTCATTCGATGATCCGGAAGCATTGATGGAAGTTTTCCTTGGTGAACAAAAAGGATTTGTCTATTCGCGTTGGAGCAACCCTACTATTGAACTGGCAGAACTGAAAGTAGCTGCCCTGGAAGCATGTGGTATCCAAAATGAACAAGGCATTCCCCTGAAGCTGGTAGCTCATATGTTCAGTTCCGGCATGGCCGCTATCAGTACCTTATTCCTTGCAAATCTTAAGACCGGCGATAAAGTTTTGGCACAAGAAAACCTGTATGGTGGTACTTCAGAATTCCTGAATAAATTTCTTGCGCTGCATGGGGTAGAACCTGTATTGATTGACCTGAAAGATCTGAATCGTACAGCAGACTG
>CAZGBP010000071.1:15649-18841 GCA_964524035.1 uncultured Bifidobacteriaceae bacterium | reverse complement strand
GGATTTTCGGGAAAAGCAAGATTTTTGGAATTGCCTGGCATATAAGTACTACGAATCCGGAACTGTAGAAATATTATGTATGTCAGCAAAGGAGTCAAGGCATTTCAACTACCTTTACTCCATCACTAATTGGAGTTATGAAGCGTAAAGAATGGTTTGAGACCTGGTTCGATTCTCCCTACTACCATGTATTGTATCAGCATAGGGATGAAGCGGAGGCTGAAATGTTTCTGGACAAATTATTACAGCTGCTGCAACTGCCTGCACATGCCAGGGCATTGGATATAGCCTGCGGCAAAGGGAGGCATTGCGTTTATCTTGCCGAAAAAGGACTCGAAGTTACCGGTATTGACCTTTCCTGGAAGAATATCGGGCATGCCCTTCACTTCGAAAGAGAAAACCTCTCTTTCTTTTTGCACGATATGCGCAACAGTTTTTACATTAACTATTTTGATGTTGCCCTGAACCTCTTCACCAGTTTCGGCTACTTTGAAACCGACAGTGAAAATGTAAAAGCCATTCATTCCATGAGCCAGTCGCTGAAGAAAGGCGGCAAGATGGCCATCGACTTTTTCAATGCCGCGAAAATTTCAAAAGAACTGACGCCGCAGGAATACATCAGCCGCGACGGTATCCTCTTCCTGGTAGAAAAAAAGTTAGAGGGAAACACGGTGATGAAAAAAATCTACTTCCAGGACAGGGGCCAGGAATTTGAATTTGAAGAAAAAGTACAATCATTGCAGCTTTCAGATTTCCAACGATATTTCGAAAAAAACAGGCTGAAGATCATCCACGTTTTCGGGGATTATCAATTGAATCCTTTTGATGCGGAAAATTCAGACCGCATGATCATCATCGGCGAGAAGTACTGACCCGGTTTATCCGTCAAAACAGACAACTTTTGGAATCCCTGCTTTACTACGATCAACAAGTATTCTTCTTCATCAACAGGCAATTGAGAAATCCTGCTTTTGATTTCATCATGCCGTATGTAAGGGAGAGGGATTTCTGGATTCCATTGTATATCCTCCTGGTTTTTTACTTTGTCCGTTTACTCAGGAAGTGGTCGTGGGTGGCCTTGCTTGCAGCCGCAGTAACCGTGGTGATTACCGACCAGGTAAGCAGTAGCCTCATCAAGCCATGGGTAGGCCGGTTGCGGCCATGCAATGATCCGCTGCTGGCAGAACAGGTACAGCTGATCGTCAGTTGCGGAAGCGGTTTCAGCTTTGTTTCTTCTCATGCAGCCAACCATTTCGGCATAGCCTGTTTTGTTATCGTGCTGTTGCAACACCGGCTTGCGTGGATATGGCCTGCTGCATTAATGTGGGCCGCAATCGTTTCTTTTGCGCAGGTATATGTTGGCGTGCATTATCCGCTGGATGTACTGTGCGGCGGATTGCTGGGTGCGGCTATTGGAACTTTAACAGGTAAAATCTGTAAGGGCATTTTGCTAAAACATCATCCGAAGGTATTTGCGTAAATGAATATACTCGATTTCATTTTGTTAATGGCGGCACCCATCATCGGTGGTATTGCCGCCATGCTGCTTAAAACAAAAAACAGAGAGCACTATAAGCTGGTATTAAGTTTCAGCGGGGCCTTCCTGTTCAGCATTACACTCATTCACTTGTTTCCGGTGGTGTTTGCCAATAGCCAATATGCGGGCATCTATGTGCTGGCCGGATTTTTCATACAGATATTCCTCGAACAACTGACACATGGTATTGAACACGGCCATTTCCACGATCATCGCGAAAACAATACGTATGTGTTTGCCTTGCTGCTGGGTTTAACCCTTCACTCCTTCCTCGACGGCATTCCGCTTTCCAGCCATGAGATGCTCGACGATGACCATCATTCTTTGCTGTATGGAATTTCCATTCATAAAATTCCCGAAGGCTTTGCACTGGTATCGGTGTTGCTTTTTTCCAATTACAAAAAGCGGACGGTATTTACGATGCTGTTGCTGTTTTCACTGGTAGCACCTTTGGCAGTTTTGTTTGCCAATCAACTGAGCATGGCTGATACGGAATTGTTTTCCATACTCGTTGCCATGGCGGTTGGATCTTTTCTTCATGTGTCCACCACCATTCTCTTTGAATCAGAGTCCGGTCAGCACCTGTTTGGATGGAAGAAGATCACCGCCATACTGCTAGGTGCGGGTATTGCTTTGTTTACGATCTAATCATTCATACGCTATGTCTTACGAATTTCTAATCGTTGATCCGCAGGTGGAACCGCATATTGCTTTGATACGGCTCCATCGCCCCAAAGAATTGAATGCCCTTAACCGGAAAATGATGCAGGAACTGCAACAGGCATTGCAGGAGTTGGATGAAGATGAAAATGTGAGGGTGATCGTTCTTGCCGGCAATGAAAAAGCCTTTGCTGCCGGTGCCGATATCCGGCAAATGGAAGAGGCATCGGCAATAGATATGCTGAAGCTGAATCAGTTTGCCGCCTGGGACCAGGTGAAGAAAACACGCAAGCCGATGATTGCGGCCGTTTCCGGTTTTGCTTTGGGAGGAGGCTGCGAGCTGATGATGCATTGTGATCTGATTGTAGCCAGCGAAACGGCACGTATCGGGCAACCGGAAATAAAGCTGGGTGTGATTCCCGGCGCCGGTGGCACACAACGGCTGGCCCGCTCAGTGGGAAAAGCGATGGCCATGGAACTGGTGCTTACCGGGCGGTCGCTCACCGCGGAAGAAGCGCTGCGCATCGGCCTGATCAATAAAGTAGTGCCTGTTGAATTATACCTGAAAGAAGCAATCAATCTTGCAAAACAGGTGGCAGAAAATTCACCTGTTGCCGCGCTGCTGGCAAAAGAAGCCGTGCTGCATGCCTTCAATACCACGCTGGATGAAGGGCTGTACCTCGAACGTAAAAATTTCTACCTCTGCTTTGCCAGCGAAGACCAGAAGGAAGGCATGCATGCTTTTGTTGAAAAAAGGAAGCCTGTGTTTAAGGGTAAATAATTGCGAAATGGTAGAATGAGCGATTTCTATGGCTCAAAAATTCATCTCACGCATACAGAAAATCCGGCGCTTCGGCTTCGCTCAGCGACCGGATTTTCCTTGCCCTGAGCGAAGTCGAAGGGCTTACCCTGTAGCCGAAGTTCGTGATTGCTTTTGTTAAAGTATTCCTCAAAAAAATATCATGGTTCGACTTCGCTCACCATGACATTTTTTT
>CAZGBP010000071.1:0-15549 GCA_964524035.1 uncultured Bifidobacteriaceae bacterium | reverse complement strand
AAGTATTCCTCAAAAAAATATCATGGTTCGACTTCGCTCACCATGACATTTTTTTATTGTTCGTTGCGCGATGTATAATCGAATCAGAGTAGAACAAATACAATAGTTCACCGGGTACTTTTACTCTGATCAGCATAAACGTTGTTGATGTGCGACATTCTATTTGTTGAAGTATTCCTCAAAAAAATATCATGGTTCGACTCCGCTCACCATGACATTTTTTTATTGTTCGTTGCGCGATGTATAATCGAATCAGAGTAGAACAAATACAATAGTTCACCGGGTACTTTTACTCTGATCAGCATAAACGTTGTTGATGTGCGACATTCTATTTGTTGAAGTATTCCTCAAAAAAATATCATGGTTCGACTCCGCTCACCATGACATTTTTTTTGTTGGTTGCGCGATGTATAGTCGAATCAGAGTAGAACAAATACCATGTTACACGGAGCATAGTGCAATCAGAGCCAAATAAAAACAAAAGCTCACCGGTACTTGTACTCTGCTCAGCATAAACGTTGTCGATGTGCGACCTTGTTTTTGTTAAAGTATTCCTCAAAAAAATATCATGGTTCGACTACGCTGCTAATGACACACTATGCAATTTTTTGTTTTTTCACACCTCGACTAAGTGCACCATCACTTCGACTACACTCAATACACTGTCATACATCTTACGTCTTACGTCTTATGTCTTCTGTCTTCTGTCTTGTGTCTTGTGTCTTGTGTCCTGTATCCTGTATCCATTGTCTTCCATCCTCCCCCTAATCCACCCAATCCGCAATAAACACATTGGTATCCCGCGTTCCGCCGTTATTCCGGTTTGAACAGAATACCAGTTTCTTTCCATCCGGCGAAAACATGGCAAAAGCATCAAACATATTGGATCCGGAAATTTTCTCCAGCCCGGTTCCATCGAGATTAATCAGGTAGAGATTGAAAGGAAATCCACGTGGATATTCGTGGTTGGAAGCAAAGAGAATCCTTTTTCCATCAGGCGTAAATACAGGCGCCCAGTTGGCTCCCGGCATATTGGTTACCTGCTGTATGTTACTGCCATCGGCATCGGCAATAAAAACTGTCATTTGTGTAGGTGCCACTAGATCCTGCTTCAGCAAGTCGCTGTATTCTTTCATTGCTTCCGGTGTGGCCGGGCGCGAAGCGCGCCAAACGATCTTCGTGCCGTCGGGCGAAAACCAGGCACCGCCATCATATCCCGGTTCTTTGGTGATCCGCTTCACATTGCTGCCATCGAGGTTCATGGTGTATAAGTCAAGATCCCCATCGCGCGTGGAGGTGAAGATGATCTTATCTCCTTTCGGTGAAACGGTGGCTTCGGCATCGTAAAAGTTATTTTTAGTGAGTTGTGTCTGGATATTGCCATCCAGACCGGCAACATAAATCTCGAAGGTCTTATACAAGGGCCATACATACTTTTTAATTTTTTCACGGTCGGGTACGGGCGGACAGGTATCCTGCCTGAGGTGCGTGGATGCATACAACACCGTGGAATCGCCCGGCATAAAATAAGCGCAGGTCGTTCTTCCTTTGCCGGTGCTGACCATCTTAAAGTCGAATTTTTGAGTGCTGTCTGCAGGAACGGCACCAAAGAAAATCTGGTCGCACATCACCTCTTTATGATCGGTGCGCTGAAAGACGATCTTCCTGCTGTCGAAGCTCCAGTATGCTTCGGCATTATCGCCGCCGAAAGTGAGTTGCTGCACATTTCTGAAATGTTTTTCACCGGGAAACAAAAGCGCCGTAGCCGAATCGAATGGCACGATAGTATCTGCTGCATCAGCCGTTTGTTTTTGAGTTGGATTGCTGCAGGCACTTGCCAGTAAGGCTATTGCAACTAAGGAGAGGACGGAATAATGAATTTTCATCAGGTGTTTTTTTGAGCGGGGCAAAGATAGGTGGTGGGGGTGATATTTGGGGAGGGGAATTGGGATACAGGAGCCAGGAGCCAGGACACAGGACATAAGAGCCATGAGCCAGGACACAAGACTTAAGACTTAGGACTGGTTTCTCGCTACTCAGTACTCAGGACTCATTACTCAAAAATATCCTGTGACCAGGAACCGGGAAGCAGGAGCCAGGAACCAGGACACAGGACACAAGACACAAGACTTAAGACTTAGGACTGGTTTCTCGCTACTCAGCACTTGCTACTCAGCACTCACTACTCACTACTCGCTACTCACTACTCACTACTCACTACTCGCTACTCACTACTCACTACTCAATAATATACTGTGGCCAAGAAGCAATATCCATTAACTTTACCACTCTTTTACCGGGGAAAAGAATGCATGAAAACCATTATTGAAGCCGGCAGGCCAGGGTTGGCTTCGCAACTACGGGAGATCATCCAATACCGCGATTTGCTGGTGCTGCTGGCATACCGCGACTATCGTGTGCGCTATGCACAAACGGTGCTGGGATTTACCTGGGCGCTGATTCAGCCGCTGCTCACCCTGCTTATCTTCATACTGGTTTTTCAAAAGGCAGTGAAAGTGGATACCGGCCCAATTCCCTATGCCCTCTTTGCTCTTACCGGCATGTGGGCCTGGTCGTACTTCGCCTATGTAATTACGCAGGCGGGGCAGTCTATCGTCAGTTCGCAGGCACTGGTGACCAAGATCTATTTCCCGCGACTCATCATCCCGCTTTCCAAAGGCATCGTAGGGCTGATTGACTTCCTGATTGTGCTACTGTTACTGGTGCTGCTGCTGGTATGGTACCGTTTTGTTCCGGGCATCCAGGTGCTCACGTTGCCGCTTTGGATTATTGCCGTCGTACTCTTTTCCATGGCTGCCGGCACGTGGTTCAGCGCACTCACCATCCGCTTCCGCGACCTACAATATGTGATTCCCTTCTTGGTTCAGATAGGGTTGTACCTGTCACCGGTCGGATATCCTTCTTCACAGATTCCCGAGCAGTACCGCACCCTCTACTACCTGAACCCGATGGCCGGCATCATCGACGGCTTCCGGTGGAGCCTGCTCGGTACTGCCTTGCCCGAACCCAGATACCTGCTGTACAGCGGCGGCATCATCCTGTTGCTGTTCCTCAGCGGCATCTACTATTTCCAACGAACCGAACGGCAGATCGCCGATATCATCTGAAGCGAGCGCACTATGGAAAATGCCATCACCGTCACCGGGCTGTCGAAGAAATACCAACTGGGCAGGAAGCGCAGCGGCAGCTTCCGTGAAACGATGAGTGAGCGGTTCTCCGGCCTCTTCGCCAAAGAATCCAACGAGGCAGGACTTGCCGCAGAATTCTGGGCATTGAAAGAGGTTTCCTTCGAAGTGAAGCCCGGTGAGGTAGTCGGCATCATCGGGAAAAATGGCGCCGGAAAGAGCACGCTGCTGAAAATACTGTCGCGCATCACGGCACCCACCAAAGGAAGGGTGGAGATCAACGGCCGGGTTGCCTCCTTACTGGAAGTGGGAACGGGCTTTCATCCGGAGCTCACCGGCCGCGAAAACATTTTTATGAACGGCGCCATCCTCGGCATGAAACGCGGCGAGATCAAAAGCAAGTTCGACGAGATCGTAGCCTTCTCCGGCATCGGGCAGTTTATTGATACGCCGGTAAAGCGCTACAGCAGCGGCATGTATGTACGGCTTGCCTTCGCCGTAGCCGCCCACCTCGAACCGGAGATCCTGATCATCGACGAAGTACTGGCAGTGGGCGATGCTGAGTTTCAGAAGAAGTGCCTGGGCAAGATGAAAGATGTGAGTGAACAGGAAGGGAGGACGGTGTTGTTTGTGAGTCATAATATGGCGGCCGTTTCTTCCATGTGTAACACGGGACTGCTACTCTCGAAAGGAATGATTGAATTCAATGGAAATACGCAGGATATGATTTCCAGGTATCTGGAACAACTCATTCAGATGCCTTCCACCGGCAGCACGGTTAAGAAAAGCGGGTTGACCTTCAGCCGGATCAGCACCGTAAGTGAAATCGGCGAGCAACGGACACAGTTCGGATTCACCGAACCCATTTCCGTTAAAATGGATTTCAGTAACCAGACTGATAAACAAGCCGTGAATATCGGGCTTGCCATCCGCGATGCTACCGGGAAGAAACTTTTTTCGACGGTCCATCTTAAAGAGCACCTGTTTAAAGGCGATCATTGTGTGCAGGTGCGCATCCCGGCTAAAACACTTCTGCAGGGCCATTATACTGCCGACATCGCCCTGTTTGACAACTACGAAGCATACGATTATCTTGAGCACCGGATTAGTCTGATTATCACGGATACGGATTCCTCACTGAGAAATTACAAAGCAGAGGAAATCGGATCCATACATATTCCCTGCGAATGGAACTGATGGCCGGCATTAAACAGTTGATTCCAAATTCCTGGAAGCACCAGATAAAAATCTGGATGGGAAAAGTGGACGTGCCGAAAATTGACAAAGGTGAGAATGTATTAGTTGCACCTACGGCAGTTATCGAATGCAGGGGCGGAGGCAACATTTCCATTGGCAGTGAAACGGAGATTCTGGATGGGGTCCTGTTACTTACCTATGGCGGCAATATCAGCATTGGCGCACGCTGCAGCATCAATGCCTACACGGTTATTTATGGACATGGCAATACAACCATTGGGGATGATGTACTCATAGCGGGCCATTGCATGATCATTCCCAATCAGCATGTTTTCACGTCAAAAGAAATTCCCATCAGGTTGCAGGGCAACCGTTCAAAAGGCATACAGATTGAAAGCGATGTTTGGATCGGACATGGCTGCAGCATACTCGATGGAGTGCATATTGGAACCGGGGCGGTTATTGGTGCGGGCAGCGTGGTGACGAAAGATGTTCCGGCTTTTGCGGTGGTGGGTGGGGTGCCGGCGGAAATAATTCGGAATCGTTGAACTCCGCCTGATCTGTTACAACGGCTGTTGGCTTTACAGTTGCGATCAGATACCTTGTCAGCCAGTACTGCGCTGATACGAGAGAGCGTGTCCCATTTTAATTATTTCAAGATCTATGAATTTTCATCCAAGGCCACATATTGTTGAAAGGGCGGAGTACAAACCAACTTCAGAAGCGGAAGTGCCCATGCTTCGGGTCATCAACTCATTTGTGAACGGATTTTTTTCGCAGAATCAAATGAACGGCTGGAAGGTATTGGATGCAGGGTGCGGAAGGCAGCCTTTCCGGAAACGGCTGGAAGAGTCCGGATGCAGCTACCTCAGCATGGACGTAAATCAGAATCCGGAAGGAACCGTACACTATGTATGTGCGATTGATGAAACCTTGCCGGAAGCATTAATAGCAGAAGGACCGTTCGATCTCATCATCTGTCTTGAAGTGCTTGAACATGTGGCAGACTGGGATGTGGCGTTCAGGAATTTTAGCAGGCTGTTGAAAAAAGGCGGAAAATTAGTGGCTACCGCTCCACACTTTTTCTATTTACATGAAGTACCCTACGATTTCTGGCGCCCCACACAGTACTCTTTTGAATATTTTGGCAAACGACATTCATTGCATATGGAACATTTTGTGAAAGGAGGCAATGCACTTGATATCCTGGAAACTATCCTCAGTGGTGAAAAAATATATCCAAAAGAAATGAAATTCCTTGACAGGTTATTTGCTTACTCTTTAAGGAAAGCAGTCAGATTTTGCAAAGTGCAAATAGTAGAGCGGTTCATGAAAAGGAAACTGGATTTTATCCCGACTTACTATTTATCGAATCAGGTTGAAATGGTAAAACTGTAACTGACAGCTAATTTTAGAATGAATGCTGCTGAACGCATTGCAATAGTTTGCGTATTATTAATGCAGCTATCTTTGAATGCTACTCCGTTGTATGAAGTTGTTACTTAAGAAACTCTACTACCTATTACCATTTAAAAGACACTGTTATTCCCTGGTCAAGAAGGCTATTTCTCCACCTCAGCGTATCTATAAACATCTTCATTTTAAAGGAACCATCACCATTGCAATAGATAAATTCCATTCCTTTAAAATGATTCACTATGGGTTTCAACTTGAAAATGAAATATTCTGGAAAGGTCTTACGGGTGGATGGGAAAAAGAATCAATCAAGTTATGGATAAAGCTTTGCTCAATAGGTAATCCAACGGTGCTTGATGTTGGTGCAAATACCGGCATCTATTCATTAATCGCCAAATCAATAAATCACGACTCCAAGGTTATCGCTCTTGAACCGGTACAAAGGGTTTTTCAAAAGCTAAAAATCAATATGGCGATTAATCAGTTCAATACAGAATGCCTGGAGATGGCAGCATCTAATTATACAGGAGAAGCCGTTATTTATGATACGGGCGGTGAGCATATTTATTCAGTTACAGTAAATAGGAATTTAAATGAAATGAATGACCTGCTTGAAGTACCGATAGCTACTATTAAGCTAGACAAATTGATTACTGACCTTAATCTCAACAAAGTTGATTTAATGAAAATTGATGTGGAAACGCATGAAGCAGAAGTTCTTGAGGGTATGAAAAAATACTTACCCATTTTTAAACCTACCATTCTGATTGAAATACTAAATGAAGATATAGCGGCCAGGGTCGAGTCGCTTGTTAAGGGAAATGATTACTTATATTTTAACATCGATGAAGCAAAAGGGGTATACCGAACTGAGTCTATTGGCCGAAGTAGCAGCTACAATTATTTGTTATGTTCTGAAACAACCGCAAATAAAATTGGTCTTGATAAAACGTCTGTAAAGTAACCATTCATCTGAAGTAGCAAGAATTTGACTTCACAGACACGATTAAAAGTTGAAATCTGTCATAAAGCAGTTCTTTGATATTTAATTTTTGTCAATGTCCTCACAATCAATTAGGAGGACTTCACTGGAAAAAATTTACAGGTTCATGAGTTTCAACTAATATGACAAGATGCTATGTAAGATCAAGTTTATGCTATTAAATAAAACGCCTGCAAAGAAACCATTCACCTGTATTTCCAAATAATCTTCCCCTTAACATAATTAAATACCTGCCTATTCATTAGCAGGCTAAATGCATAAGGTATCATTGGAAATAATCTGACTAGTTCGAACCACTTGTAAAATTTTAAACTCTGTATAAATATATCAATCTTTTGCTCCCTTACTACGTTTTCAATCTCTTTCATTTCAGCTATGGAGCAATCCTCCTGTTGCAGGAAATCCTTTTTCAATCCATCCATTATCTGGAAAGATTCCTTTAATTGTTTGGAACTTGAACGGAAATCCATTCTGTTTACCATGATTTGGTGAAGCAATGGATCCAATGCTACTCCAAAATAATTATGAATGTTCCTGTAAGATATGCGGATATGATTCAAATTTTGAAGATGCTCAAACCTGAAAGAGAGTCGCATACTGTTCAATCTGATGAAATACAGTGAACGATTCATATTTCGAAGTACATGATTCGAAAGAGCTGCTCTTGAAAGCAGATCATAATCTTCAGAATACTGATAGGTTACATCGTACTTCAGTTGCTTTAAAACATTAGCCCTTCCAAATACCAATGGATGCGGCATTGGGGTGATCATGAAGACTGTAAATTTTATCGACTTAGGTAACGTTGTTTTAGGAACCATGGGAGCAGATACTCTTCGTCTCTCATCTAACCAGCAATATCCTGCAGCAAGAATATCAGTATCAGGATGCTGTAACATAAATTTTAACAGTATGTCAATCCTGTTGGTTGCTGAAACATCATCGGCATGCATGTAAGTAATATACATTCCTTTGCACTGTTCCAATGCTTTGTTCAAAGTAGCCACAATACCCATGTTTATATCATTGCGCATTAACCGGATTCTGGCATCCCCGTTTGATGCCATTGACAGAATGGAGAAAGTATCATCTGTTGATCCATCATCAATCAGTATGATTTCCAGTTTTGAGTATGTTTGTTTAAGCACAGAGTCTAATGCCTCACCGACAAATGGAGCAGTATTGTAGCAAGGCATTATTATAGAAACCAATGGTAACTCTTCCGTGGATATATCCTGATTCATTTTGTTTTCTGAGTGCTGATCCAAACTATATTTCATATTGCTTCAAGCCCGGTACAAGTCATCCAACTGATCCACCATATCTTCAAATCTGAAAATATGCTGTATGGCAGCCCTGCCTGCCTGATTCAAATCGGAAGCGAGTTCCTTATCAATCAATAATCTTTTTATACTATCATAAACCGCTTCATTATCCCGGAAAGGAACTACCAGTGCATTTAATTCATGTTGAATAAATTCTCTGGCCACTCCGGATTTTGTAAAAACAGAAGGCACTCCCGAAGCTAAAGCCTCCACATACACCTGTCCAAATGCTTCAGCATGATCATTAATTGGAACATGAATAAAAATATCAAATAGCTTATACAAAGCCATAAAGTCCGGTTCAAACTTAATAATACGGTAATTCCTTTCCGGAAGATCAGACAGCATTTTTTTGATGGCGGCTTCATACTCACCTGATGCATTGGCGAGTATTAAAATGGCATTTGGAAATTTTGTCAATAATTTACTGAATGCCGGAATTATGAACTGAATACCTTTCCATTCCGTCCAGCGGGCAATAACGCCGATTACCGGGTAGCCATCTGTATCGTACCTTCTTTTGAGCTGCAAAATCCTTTCCGGAGAAACATGATCAAAAGCTTCAAGCTTAAAACCATGATGTATGACTTTGATCTTTTGTTCCGGCACGCGTTCTGCAATCAGCGTTTCCTTCACTACTTCACTGGTCGCAATAATATGTGTAGCAGTGGCACTAATCAACCGGTCATATTTTACCATTCCAGGAAAATAAGATTGATGAAAAGAAGAATGGTGCCTGGTATATACTCTTTTGCTGACTCCTGCTAAACTTGCTGCAATCATCCCAATCAGTCCTCCTTCAAATAAGTGTGCATGTACTATCTCTATCTTTTCCTTCTTTAGGAATTTTCGTAATCGCAGAATCGAAAGTGGAATGTCATATTTGTTTCGATAGGTAATTCTGATAAACGGAAACTGATTTTTTGCCAGGTACTGTTCCATTTCGCTGTCACCCGGATTCAGTAAAGCAAAATAAACATCATAATTCCTTTTTCTTAACTCTTCAGCTGTCCACTCATGTGAGATGGCTTTATGAATCTGTGAAACAACAATCAGGATTCTTTTATTTTGGTTGTCTTCCGGCATCCTTAAGACCTTTTTTGTATCCCTGGTAAATTGAAGTGCCGAGTAAAATATGAATAAGCTTATGATTAAGCCGATCTGTGGCAGGTTTATCCGGAAAATTTGCCTGTATGGCAATAAGCAATTGCTTGATCTGTGCAAGAAATGAGTAGCTTATGCTTTTTAAGAATGGAGTATCCAATCCTAATTCAGACCTTCCCAGCGTATATCCCCATGCACGCGTTTCTGCACCTTTCTCTTCTCTGTGAAGCCACTTTAATAGTTGAATCCGATCCATTTCATTATGAAATACTATGCTCCGGGTAAACACCAGTCTTTTTATTCCAAGTTCTTTCAGCCGCATGGAAAAATCATGATCTTCAGAACCGGCATGTGGGAAATGTTCATTGTATCCGCCAACTCTCTGAAAGGTACTGCGGCTGAGGCATAGAAAGAAGCTTGCTGCAACAGAAGTCTCGATAAAATCGGAATCACGCCAATCACTACCTAATCCTTCCTTCATGGTAGTGAATCCGTATTTGATCAGAAATCGTCCGAAGGAAGTTTCGCTCACCCGTTTCAACAAAGCGGGCGGGTAGACCCAGAGTAAATTCAAAGCGGCATCAGGAAATTTTTGATGTGCCTCCAATATAGCTTTAATATTAGCCTCACTAACCAGAATATCATCATCTACAAAAAGCAGCACTTCTCCGCTTGAATTTGCTGCACCAAAATTTCTAGCAGCAGCCACACCTGACTTTGGATTATTCAGTAAATGCACTTTTGAGGAGTTCTTGGGCAATTGTACTGTTGCGGTCTTTGAATCATTAACCACAATAATTTCCGCATCCACCCCTTCAATTGCCTTAATGGCGCTGGCAATCGTCAAATCAAAAACTTCACGCCTGTCTTTAGTTGGTATTATTATGCTGAGTTTCATAACGAATCCTGTTGCAAAATCAGCTTAGTAGTCGGGGTTAAGAAAAGCGCCATGGTATCCTTCATCAATTTAAAGTACGTAACATCTTTGAAACCCAGTGTTGCATAGTTCATCGTTTTACAAATGACAAGTATCAATGCATACAACAGGTTGTAGTTTGTTTTGATAAAGTGCATTTCATGTGCTTTTTTGATTTCAGCAGTGTCACTATTGCTGCTCATTCCCATTAAATGGATTACCGAAACTTCAGGGAGGAATGCCACCTTAAAATTAGCTTTTCCGGCCTGGTAACACCAAAGCATGTCTTCTGTGTACATAAAATAACGATCGTCCAGTTTCATTTTGCTGCCTAACATTTCCCTTTTGAACATAAAAAAAGTACCCCATACCCAATCAGGATCTATCCTGCGGTTGTGATCGAAAAAAGATCCTAACAACAATCGATCCGCCGTCTTTTTCAAAAGCCACTTATGCAACCTGAACAATAAAATGAATTCATATTGAACAGAGGGAAATCTCTGGCAATTATGCTGCACGGTTCCATCGGGATAGATTAGCCTGCAGGTAGCAATTCCATAGTCCTTATTTTGATAAAGAAACCGGAAACAATGATCAATTGTGTTTTGCTGAATAAGGGTATCGCTGTTCAATAACAAAATAGTAGCTCCTGTTGCCACTTCCAGTCCTTTATTAATTGCTTTGGAGAAACCCAGGTTGACCTTGCTTCTAATGAACAAAATATCAGGAAACACTTCCAAAAAAAACTGAGATTTTAATTCGGAAGAACCATTGTCAATCAGAATAATTTCAAACGATACGGAATGTTTCAGTTTTATTATGGATTGAATACATGCACTGGTCAGTTCATGTGTGTTGTAGTTTACAATTATGATGGACAAGTCCGGCATGTGCAAGGATTCTGAATGGTTAAATCACTTTTTCAATGGCTCTTGCCCAACTCTTCATAACAGCAGTTATTTCAAATTCCTTCGCCCTGGCTCTACTGACAGCAGGATTTGGCGTGAACTTGCCGGAACCATATGCAGCAATCACTTCGCTCAATTTTGGCAGGTCATAATTCCTGATCAGGTGTCCCATACCTTCTTTAAGAAATTCCTGCACGCCCCCACTTTCAAATGCAACAATGGGTTTGCCTAACCAGGCTGCCTCGAGCATCACCAACGGAAATGGATCCTCCCGCGATGTCAGCACAAGGCCATCAGCCATCTCCAGCAATGAGAAATAGTCATCAACCTGCTCATCGAGCAACGTAACATTTTTGATATTTCCTGCTTCGAGATTTTTTTTGATAAGCAAATCATAGCCAGTATTAAATGGTTTTCCCAACCAGATGATCCAGCCATTATGATAGCTTATGTTTTTAGCGATCTCAGGAATAAAATCAAATCCTTTACGATAATGCCTTAATCCTGCCATCAGCCATATGTTTGCATCATCCGGAATATTCCATTCTGATCTTAATGTCTTGCTTCCAGGATGCACATTCGCTACACGGTCTGAATCAATTGCTTCATATACCAATGAAACATTTGCCGCACCCAGCATGATAAGTTGATTACACACTGCTGCTGAGCAACCAATCATCAATTTGCTTTTTTGCACAAAAAAATCAAGGTCAGCAGTTGAAATGCTTTGATAAGAGGAGGTGAGTTCATGACAATGAACAACAAAGGGAATATTCACCTTTTTAAGAACAGGGATGATGTTAGCAGCTACAATGGTATTTACATAGATGAGGTCAGGCTGATACTTTTTAATGATTTGTAGCAGTTGCTTTTCCGTGTAAGAGGTATTGAAAGTCCGGCGACTGATCTTATCTGAAAGACGATTAAGCCGCGATGATTCCAATCCTGAGCTGAACACGGGAACAGCAGGCTGTAACTCATTTACCAGGGGCCACTTTTTTTCGCTATAGACTATCGGAGCATACCTGTTCTTATCAATATGCTTTATGATATACGAAAGCATCATGTCAGAGCCTGTTCTGCTCCCAAATGGTGAATAAAAAAGTATTCGTTTCATGGTCCCTGCTTGTAAGGTAAATGGAAATACCAAACAAGCAAAACCATCTGCGCATCTCTTTTTATTTCAGGCAATAGGCATGGCCCTACCAACTCAACAGACAAAATGAAACCCTATATTCAACCCCAGATATTTTCCATCCATGTGCGGCATTGCAGGTTTCTACAGTACTAAGCAGTCTTTTACACGGGCCGACCTTGATGCAATGACGCTGTCACTGGCGCACCGGGGTCCGGATGCTTCCGGCTTTTTCTTTAACGGGACGGCCGGGCTGGGGCACCGCCGGCTGAGTATCATCGACCTTTCCGAACGGGCCAATCAGCCTATGCAGTCGGCTGATGGCCGTTACTATATCGTACTTAACGGTGAAATCTATAACCACCAGGAGATTGGAGCCTACCTGATGAGCGCTACCGACAAACCGTTTCAGCCGGCCACAGCCAGCGATACGGAAATTTTGCTGGAAGCATTTATCCGCTTCGGAGGGCAGGTGGTGGATATGCTCAATGGCATCTTTGCTTTTGCCATTTATGATACGTTGAAGGAGGAAATATTTCTCTTCCGCGATCCATTGGGCGTGAAACCCTTGTTCTACTATCAGAACGGCCATGCCTTCGCCTTCGCTTCCGAACTGAAAGCGCTTTGTGCCGTACCTTCCATTCCTAAAGAGATCTATGAGCCTGCTGTCGGACAGTTTTTACACTATGGTTTTATTCCCGCGCCACATACCATCTACCGTCATATCTGTAAACTGGAACCCGGCACCTGGTTGAAGGTAAGTGCGGCAGGAATGGAGAAACATACGTACTGGAAAGCCTGCGATAAAGTAAGCTCCGGCATGGTGACGGATAAGGAGGAAGCCATGATCAAGCTGAGCGACCTGCTGGTGAGTTCGGTGCAGTACCAATTGAACAGCGATGTGCCAACCGGTATCTTCCTGAGCGGCGGCATAGATTCCAGCCTGCTGGCAGCACATGCCGTGGCACTGAGCGGCGTGAAGGTGCATACCTTTTCTTTCGGTTTTAAGGATGACCTGCATAATGAATCATCACATGCTTTGGCAGTGGCAAAGGCATTGCAGACGCAGCACCATGAATATCTTTTTTCATTCAGCGAGGTGAAATCGTTGATCACTGATATGAATCAATGCTTCGATGAGCCTTTTGCAGATACTTCCGCTTTACCTACGCTGTTGTTGTCGAAGGAGGCAAAGCAACACATTACCGTTGCGCTCTCCGGGGAGGGTGGAGATGAATTGTTTTTTGGATATGGTGCTCATCAATGGGCCAAGCGATTGCAGCAACCTGTGATCCGAAAACTGGGTCAGTGGCTGGTACCATTCCTTCAAAAGGGATCGAGCAGGCAACAGCGGGTGGCGCATTTATTGCAAAATGGCGGGCTGGATACGTCTTTGTTGCATGATCATATCTTTTCGCAGGAACAGTATTTTTTTTCATGGGCGGAAGTGGATACGTTGCTTACTGCAAAAAAGTTTGGGAGGCAGTCTGCTGATGATGCTTTGCGTCCGTTGGAATTGCTGAAGGAAATCAATAACACGGCCGGCCGGCGCCTGAATGCCATGGAGCAGCAGGCGCTTTTTGATATAGCCTGCTATTTGCCCGATGACCTGCTCACGAAGGTGGATCGGGCAAGCATGCGGTATGCTATTGAGACAAGGGTGCCGTATCTCGATTACCGGGTGGTGGAGTTTGCGCTGAATTTATCGCCTTCGCTGAAGTACCGGAACGGGCAATCTAAATATATTCTTCGGGAAATCCTGAACCGTTATCTGCCGGCTGAATTGTTTAACAGGCCGAAGCAGGGGTTTTCCATTCCATTGCACCAGTTGCTGCAGCATGAATTGTCGTTCCTGCTGGATGAATATTTAAATGAGGAAGTGATGAAGCGGTTTAACCTGGTGGATGCGGCAAAGGTGCTGGAGATGAAAAATCAGTATAAAGCCGGGGCGGAGTATCTCTTCAACCGGCTTTGGTTGTTGATTGTATTGCATCAGTGGATGGGGGCGCATAAGAGCTAACGGGTATTTATAATTGGCCGTTGATGATGCGTTTGATACCGTCTTTACATCTGAGTACATTAAAGTTGATCAATAAGCCGAGTTTATATTGTCCTATTTTCATGTAGGTGAGTGCCTGGGCAATGTGAACATCGGTTATTGCTTCTACGCTTTTTACTTCAATCACTAATTTGCTATTGACCAGTAAATCGATTCTGTATCCATAGTCGAGTTTTACTTCTTCGAAAATTAGTGGCATCTTCTTTTCTTTCTCGACGGGAATTTTGGCCTGGCAGATTTTATAGTAAAGGCATTCTTTGTATGCGCTTTCCAATAGTCCGGGGCCTAAGGCAGTATGGACATCAATGGCAAGTCCGATTACAGTGGTGGCTAGTTGATTCTCGGTTAGCATATGGAATATTTTTTTGTGCCTGATAAAGCGCGTTAATAGAATAAATGCAGGTACAATATATTCATATTTGTTTAACCTTTTTAACCCTTATTTGTGGTTACGTTTTTTGAAACCACTGAGGTCGTGGAAGAGGAGTCGCTTTAAACAAGATTTATATGAGTACTTTTCCTTTTTTCTTTGTGGTTTCTATTTTTGAAACCACAGAGGGCACAGAGGAGGAGTTGCTTTAAACTAGATTTATGTGAGTACTTTTCCTTTTTTCTTCATGGTTTCCATTTTTGAAACCACAGAGGGCACAGAGGGGAAGGCGCATTAAACCAGGTCTTTGTGCATTTTTCTCTTAACGCTCTGTGGCTACCATGCTTGAAAACACAGAGATCACAGAGGGGGCATCGCATTAAATAGGCGTTATAAATATTTTTTCTGGGTTCTTTGTGGTTTCCTTCTCTCTGTTCTCTGTGGTTTCAAAGTAGGAAACCACGAAGCACACATTGCAAAATACTGATGCAACCTGTCTGATGCGATTTCGCCTTTGTGGTCTCTGTGGTTTCAAAGCAGGAAACCACGAAGCACACATTGCAAAATGCTGATGCAACCTGTCTGATGCGATTTCGCCTTTGTGGTCTCTGTGGTTTCAAAGTAGGAAACCACGAAGCACACATTGCAAAATACTGATGCAACCTGTCTGATGCGATTCCGCCTTTGTGGTCTCTGTGGTTTCAAAGTAGGTAACCACGAAGCACACATTACAAAATACTGATGCAACCTGTCTGATTCGATTCCGCCTCTGTGGTCTCTGTGGTTTCAAAGTAGGTAACCACGAAGCACACATTGCAAAATGCTGATGCAACCTGTCTGATGCGATTCCGCCTTTGTGGTCTCTGTGGTTTCAAAGCAGGAAACCACGAAGCACACATTACAAAATGCTGATGCAACGTGTCTGATGCGATTTCGCCTTTGTGGTCTCTGTGGTTTCAAAATAGGTAAC
>CAZGBP010000070.1:0-19400 GCA_964524035.1 uncultured Bifidobacteriaceae bacterium | reverse complement strand
TAACCTGATGATTTATTTTTTAGCCGGCGGTAGAATCATCTTTGCTGACTAAACTTAATTGTAGAGGTTCCTGCGATTCAATTTTTAGAACCATAAAATGAAACAGTAATATGTTTGAAAGTCTGAGCGAACGATTAGACGGTGCGATAAAAAACCTGAAGGGCCAGGGCAGAATCACGGATTTGAATATTGCGGCCACGATCAAAGAAATCCGGCGTGCACTGGTAGATGCTGATGTGAACTACAAAATCGCAAAAGAATTTACCGACCGGGTAAAGGAAAAAACGCTTGGCGAAAAAGTGCTCACCGCTGTTTTGCCCGGGCAACTGATGGTAAAGATTGTGCAGGATGAACTGACCGCGTTAATGGGTGGTGAGAAATCAGAATTTAATCTCAAGGGCAATCCTGCAATAATATTACTCTCTGGATTGCAGGGTTCCGGTAAAACCACTTTTGCCGCAAAGCTTGCCAATTACCTGAAAACAAAGCGAAACCGTCTTCCCCTGCTGATTGCCTGTGATGTTTACCGCCCTGCCGCTATCGAGCAATTAAAAATTCTCGGAGAACAAATTGGAGTTACCGTTTATTCTGAAGAGGGGAACATCAACCCGTTACAAATTGCGGAAAACGGCATTAAACAGGCCAGGCTAAAGGAGTTTGATACGGTAATTATAGATACGGCCGGCCGGCTGGCTGTTGATGAAGAGATGATGAATGAGATTGCCAAACTCAGAAAAGCATTGCAGCCTCAGGAAGTATTGTTTGTAGTGGATGCCATGACCGGACAGGATGCCGTTAATACTTCCAAGCTGTTTAACGAACGGCTTGATTTTGATGGCGTGGTGCTTACAAAGCTGGATGGCGATACCCGTGGTGGTGCAGCTTTATCCATTAAGTATGAGGTGAGCAAACCGATCAAGTTCGTTTCAACCGGGGAGAAACTCGACCAGATTGATTTTTTCTATCCGGAACGGATGGCGCAGCGCATATTAGGCATGGGCGATATCGTTTCGCTTGTAGAAAAAGCACAGGAACAATTTGATGAAAAGGAAGCGGAAAGGCTTCAGAAAAAGATCAGGAAGAATCAGTTTGATTTCAATGATTTCCTGCAGCAACTGGCCCAGATAAAAAAGATGGGAAACATCAAAGACCTGATGGGCATGATTCCCGGTATGGGCAAAGCCATCAAAGACATTGATATCGATAACGATTCATTTAAGAAAGTGGAAGCGCTTATTCTTTCCATGACGCCGGAAGAAAGAGAAAATCCGGAGTTACTCAATGGTTCAAGAAGAAAACGGATTGCAACAGGCAGCGGAAACAGTATACAGGAACTCAATCAATTTATTAAGCAGTTTGATGAGATGAAGAAAATGATGAAGACATTCAATAAAATGGGCGCTATGAAGCGGCCGATGAGTGGCCTTCCGACAAGAAAGTAAGAGCCAATTGAATTGCCGGAACGTTGATTTACCTTGCAACATGTGCAGTTCCGGAAAAACGTAATGCCCTGGTTAGGGTGCTGTCAATCAGTTTCGTTTACAGAGGTTAATCATAAATGCAACCTGCTAAAAACTTTTAAAATTCCCGGAGCTCTTATTCGTCCCGGTTGCTAAGCAAATGCGGAATAAACGATTAGTAAGCTCACCAAATCGAATCTTGTAATGCCATACAACCGGACTGGTACGCAGTTGGCGTACGAACTGCTCTTAGACATCGTATCCTCACATTAAGCGGTCTTTTCATATGAAAGTACTTTTAAGCTACCTCCGGAAATATTGGAAATTACTGATCCTTGCCTTGATTCTTGCTGCCATTAACCAGATATTTTCCATGCTTGATCCATTTATCCTGGGCAAGATGATTGATAAATTCGGAAGCAGCTATAAGGAAATGACACAACAGGAATTTTTCAGCGGTGTAATGATCGGGTTGCTTACACTGATAGGTGTGGCCATGGTTTCCAGGATCGCCAAAAATTTCCAGGATTACTTTATGAATGTGGTCATTCAGAAAACCGGTGCTGATATCTATACAGATGGTATCCGGCATTCCCTGGAGCTTCCATATGAAGTATTTGAAGATCAGCGAAGCGGTGAAACACTTGGTAAACTACAGAAAGTCAGGGCAGATATGGAAAAACTGCTGAGCGCATTGGTGAACATTCTGTTCACATCAATTGTCGGCATTATTTGGGTCGTTATTTATTCTGTGCAGGTTTATTGGGTGATTGCTCCTATCTACTTTTCCGCCATTCCGATTATTGGCATCATAAGTTCTGTCCTCAGCCGGAATATCAAGAAGATGCAGAAACAAATTGTTGCGGAAACCACGGCATTGGCCGGGGCTACAACGGAATCGTTACGGAATATTGAGCTGGTTAAAAGCCTGGGGCTTGCGCAACAGGAAGTAAATCAACTCAATGGCACCACGGCGAAAATATTAAAGCTCGAACTGAAGAAAGTAAGATATGTACGCAGCCTTGGCTTTATACAAGGCACCTGTGTCAATCTCCTTCGGGTCAGCATTTTGGGTGTAATGATGTACCTGATATTCAGCGAGAAAATAACGGTTGGGCAATTCACCACCCTATTCATTTATTCTTTTTTTATTTTCGGGCCGCTCCAGGAGCTGGGCAATATCATTAATATTTACCGCGAAGCTGAGGTGTCCCTGGCAAACTTCAAAAGCATCATGGATACGCCAAAAGAACCGGTTCCGGGCAATCCTGCTTCAATAGGTAATGTGGCTACCTTTGAATTTGAAGACGTTTCCTTTAAGCATCAGAGCTCAAGGCAATACGCGGTAAAGGATATTTCATTCAAAGTTGGCAGAGGAGAGACCATTGCTTTTGTCGGTCCGAGCGGCGCCGGCAAGACTACCCTGGTTAAGCTGCTGGTAGGACTTTACCAGCCTGAAAAAGGAGCAATCTATTATAATGGGGTCAATGGTAAAGACATCAATCTCAATGAGCTGCGGGAACAAATTGGATTTGTAACACAGGACACACAGCTTTTTTCAGGAACCATTAGAGAGAACCTGCTTTTTGTAAACCCGGACGCTTCAGATGAAGAAATTATGGACGCACTGATCAAGGCTTCCTGCCAAAGCCTCCTTGCCCGTGCGGATAAAGGCATTGAAACGGTAATCGGAGAAGGAGGCGTAAAAGTGTCAGGTGGCGAAAAACAAAGACTGTCCATCGCACGTGCTTTGCTTCGCAAGCCCAATTTAATGGTATTCGATGAAGCCACTTCTGCACTTGATTCGCTTACCGAGGAAGAAATTACAGATACCATCAGAGAAGTGTCGAAAAATCAACAACATATTACGATCATGATTGCCCACCGGTTATCAACCATTATGCATGCCGACAGAATTTATGTGCTCGAACGCGGACAGATTGTAGAAGAAGGCCATCATACAGAACTCCTAAACGAGAAAGGGTTGTACTATGCAATGTGGAGGCAACAGATCGGTGAAAGGAAACAGTTGTTGGTAGCTAACTGAGCCGGCGATCACTGCGATGACTCTTTTATCCCGCTTGACATTCCGGATATGCCTGAGGGCAACTCTATAATAACCATCTGAAAATGGTGAGGCAATGCAATCAACGAAAACGTTTTTCGATTGGTGCTCTTTCATAATCCTCCATACAGACAGAAGGTGCTGCCGGATAAAAAAAATCTCCCGCTGGTGGCGGGAGATTCATGTTTCATACTATAAATTATTTATTGTTTTGGCGTAGCCTCTTCTTTTGCGGCTTTGCGTTTTTGTTGCTGATCACTGTTCATTTCAGACTTGCCGGAAGATGAGGATGCATATTTAGATCTTAGCTGCTCATACTTTGCCTTTAACTGTTCGTCTTGTGTTTTCAATGATGTTCTGGCGCGCTCCTGCTGCTCCGGGCTCATGGTACTTTTGTTCTTCATGTAGTTATCCATGGAGGTCTCCAGTGCTTTCATATCGGCTTGTAAGGATGCAATATCTGCTTTCATCTGAGGATCATTCGTTGATGCTGCCCGCTGGTTGAGTTTCTCATAGTTCTCATCCATTTTTTTCTTCTTTTCTTCATATGACTTTTTCATATCATCATCAGACATGGTACCGGCAGCTTTTTGGTCGGCACGCTCTTGCTTTTGCGCATCCGTCGGAGTCGCTTCTGTACCTGACTGCTTCTCCGTACGCTCCTGCTTTTGTGCATCGGTAGGAGTCGCTTCTTTGCTGGCTTCCTTTTCAGCGCGCTCTTGCTTCTGGGCATCACTTGGAGCTTTTTCAGTTTTTGACTTTTCTTCCTTTCTTGCTTTTTTCTGCTCTTCTGTGGTAGTTTGTGCAACACTTACCTGGATACTTAAAGCAAAAAACAAGATGAAGGTGGTAATTGCGGCAACCGAAAATTTAGATTTCATGGGTTTCATGGGTATATTGATTTTTTTGGAACTGCGAAAGTAGCATAAAGTGTACCAAAATTCAACTGGCCTGCGAATTTGTTAAGGGCCTTTGGCATCCTAAAGCGAGCATTCCCGGCCCGCACTCATCAAAAATCGCTGGAAGGGTTCGAATGCGTGATCATCATCTAATTTGGTGCAAATCTAAACCAACAGTGGTATGTGTTTGATAGCCTGTTCTTTAAAAATAAGGACGTTTATACTTTATGAGGTGTTGCCCGGATTGGGCGACCTAACAGCAAAAATATGTTTCAGAATTGCCGGTGGCCCGGTTAAACAAAACCAGTATATATGGGATCCAGCACCACCGGCCGGCTGGCAGTTATTGCATTTGCCACGCACACTTTCATCGCCGTTTCTTTGCTAAAAATTGCCCCTTCAACTTAACAAAAAAATATTTTTGGGGGCTATTGTTTTATTTACACAAAAAGGTATATTTGATGCTCCTTTCACAAATTCAATTTTTCACCTAAACCAAAAAACTACACATGAAAAGACTTTCCATGATTGTTGCGCTGGTTGCATTGATGGGTATCAATGCCTTCGCACAAACACAACAGCCCGCGCGTACTGCAGAGGTTAAAGCTACTCTTGGATTAGCTAAGCAATCATTATTGGGTTCTTCCGAGCGCCTTGAAGATTGTGATACTTTTGCCAACCTGTGTGTTGATGACACATTGGTAATTTATGAAACAGCTGCCGGTGGTTACGTTGCCGGACAAAATGGATACGGCGATATCTCTAAAGCGGATATCTTCTATCTGCCCGGTGCAAATACCATTAAAGGTGCACTCCTTTATTTCGGTGTTGGAAAAGCTGCCAACTCAACTGACAAATTCAATGTTCGTTGCTGGGACAATGACGGAACTTTCGGTGATGGTTCCCCCGGAGGTCCTGGTACCGTACTTGGAAGCAAACTCGTTAAGTACAGTGATGTTGCTGCTGATGTTTTAGCCAATGAGTTGACTTATGTTCAATTCAGCCCGGCTATTGCTTTCCCTGCAGACAGTATTTTCTACATTGGTATTGATTTCGGCTATAAAGCAGGTGACACGATCGCACTTGTACAGGTTCTGGAAAGAACCGGTTCATGCGCCGGTTTCCTGACTGCCGTTGAACAGTGGGATCCTGCTTACTATGGTGGCGGCTGGTATCCATACACCACCTGGGGATTCACCGGAACCAGCAATGCAATTCTGCCAATAATCTGCAACGATGTTTGCGAACTGGACATTACGCCAGCAACTCCTGAAGTTTGCAAAAACAAACCTAAGACCATCACTGCTTCAGGTGCAACTACCTACAGTTGGGCTCCTGCAACAGGATTGGATTGCACAACTTGTGCAGTAGTTACTGCTGATAACAGTGCTACTATTACCTACACCGTTACCGGTGATGGTGGTGATTGCACTGCCGAAGTAACTGTTGTTATTAAGGAAACTCCTACCTCTAACTTCACTATCGGTGCTTGCAGCGGTGGTGCCAGATTGCTGACCAGGACTGGAACACCTTCAACTGGTGTTACTTACAAGTGGTTCAGGAATGGCGTGAAACTCACAGGTAGCGCTTCAACCGGTTCGACTTATCTTGCTACTATCTCTGGTGACTACAAGGTAAAAACTACCATCACTGCTACCAATTGCAGCAAAGTATCCGGTGAGAAAACAGTTACTATTGATTGCAAAATGGGTTCATCCGGAAACTTCTCAGCTGAAGCCTATCCGAATCCATTTACTCAGTCAGTTACCATTAACATGTCATCAGGATCTTCTGAACTTGCAAATGTTCGCCTGGTTGATTTAAGTGGCAGAACACTGCGCGAATTCACTGGCGTTGATACATCAGCTCCGTTCGAGATCAATGAAAATCTCACGCCGGGTGTATACTTCGTTCGTGTAAGCCAGGGTTCAAATGAAAAAATGATCAAGATCATTAAAGAGTAACTTTAGATTTGTAGAAAGGATATGCAAAAGGGCTCTCAGGAGCCCTTTTGTTTTTTCACATCATGCAAATATGTTGGTGACGATCCGCTTTCCGGCAGACAAAAGTTTTCAATAGATTCCAACATAAATAGAAGGCTAATAGGGAACCCTGATAACTGCCGGAGGTTTACAAACTATTGTATAACTGATTGTCCGCAATCGCGGAAAACTCTTCATTCATTGGGATGGATGATGCGGGCTTTCGATAAATTCAGGTTGTTGCCGGGAAAAGGAACTGGCAGCATATTCGAACAGGCTACTGCCATAGCAAAAGGATCAATGAAGCCCGCACTGCCGGACCTTTAGAGGATACTCGTAGGAAAATTATGCCTCTCTCCTGTCATAGTTGATTGCTTCAGAACGCGTAAACAAAGTATACCAATTATGTTCTGCAGTTACTTGTATCTGATTTCCGATTTATTTATTTCCAGGCAATCTTATACCTGCAAGCTTAATCAGCTACACATTCAATTGAAGCTATTGGTTTGTGGCTACAGCTTCTTCCATATACATTTCGATCGGAGGACAGGAACAAACAAGATTTCGGTCGCCATAGGTATTGTTTATGCGCGAAACGGTTGCCCAGAACTTCCGATGCTTCAGATAGGCCAGCGGGTAAGCCGCTTTTGTTCTGCTGTAAGCATGCTGCCATTCATCAGCCGTAACTTCCTGCATCGTATGTGGTGCGTGTTTCAATACATTGTCTGACTTGTCTGCAACGCCATCAATTACTTCCTGGATTTCATTTCTGATACTGAGCATGGCATTGCAAAAACGATCTAATTCCGCCTTGTCTTCGCTTTCAGTAGGCTCAATCATCATCGTGCCTGGCACAGGGAATGATACGGTAGGCGCATGAAATCCATAATCAATCAGGCGCTTCGCAATATCCTCTACTTCTATTCCATACTTTTTGAATTCCCGCATATCTACAATCATCTCATGGGCACATCTGCCCATCTTACCCTGATAAAGAATTGCATACTCCTTTTCCAACCTGGACTTAATATAGTTAGCATTCAAAATGGCAATTTTTGTGGCCATGGTGCACCCTTCTGTTCCCAGCATTCTGATGTAGGCATATGATATAAGCAAAATGCTCGCACTGCCCCATGGCGCAGCTGAAATCGCTGTAATACCCTTCTTTCCTCCTACAGGTATCACCGGATTAGTTGGAAGATATGGCGCCAGGTGTTTCGCAACACAAATAGGTCCCATGCCGGGGCCACCGCCGCCATGCGGAATGCTAAAGGTCTTATGAAGATTGATGTGATTAACATCGGCGCCTATGGTAGCAGGACTTGTTAAGCCCACCTGTGCGTTCATGTTAGCTCCATCCATATAAACCAACCCTCCATTCTTATGGATGATGTTGCATATTTCGCGGATACGCTCTTCAAATACACCATGCGTTGAGGGATAGGTAATCAATAAGGCGGCCAGCTCATTTTTATGCTCTTCTGCTTTGGCTTTCAGGTCACTCACCTCTACATTGCCTGCTTCGTCGCACTGCACAACAATTACTTTCATGCCGGCCATAACCGCGCTTGCAGGATTGGTTCCATGCGCCGATGAGGGAATTAACGCTACATTTCGTTGCACGTCACCCCTGTCTTTGTGATAGGCCATTATAACCATCAAACCCGCATATTCCCCCTGGGCACCTGAATTGGGTTGGAGTGAACATGCCGGAAATCCGGTAATGCGGCAGAGTGCCGCTTCGAGTTCCTTAATAATCTGCTGATATCCTTTCGCCTGATCAATCGGGGCAAAAGGATGCAACTGAGAAAATTCAGGGAAACTTACGGGAATCATTTCACTTGCAGCATTCAGCTTCATGGTGCAAGATCCTAATGAAATCATTGAGTCAGTAAGAGATAAATCTTTGTTTTCCAATGATTTAATATATCGCATCAACTGTGTTTCTGAATGATAGCGATTGAATACCGGATGTTCAAGAAAAGCAGAACTCCTTTTTTGCGAGGGCTTTAATTCCAAATCGCTGCTTTCGGGTAAAGATCCATTTATCTGATTCCCGGATGCCGACTTGAATACCGAAATAATGTCTTCCACATCATTTTCAGATACCGTTTCATCCAAAGAAATGCCGATCAGTCCATCATCAAAATATCTGAAATTCATCCCCTTCTTTAATGCAGCGTCCCTGATCTTTGAAGTTGGAATTTTACCTGGATCGAGTTTCAGTGTGTCAAAGAACGATTCATTCAACTGGCTAATGCCTAAACCGGCCAGGTTTTGAGCCAGGTAAGCGGTCATCTGATGTATTCGGCCGGCAATAGTTTTAAGTCCCGCTTGCCCATGATATACTGCATACATGGCAGCCATATTGGCCAGCAGTGCCTGAGCAGTGCAGATATTTGAAGTCGCCTTTTCCCGCTTGATGTGCTGCTCGCGTGTTTGAAGCGACATCCTGTATGCCTTATTGCCATTGGCATCTATCGAAACGCCAATAATCCTGCCCGGCATCTGCCGCTTAAAGGCTTCCTTCGTTGCAAAATAAGCAGCATGGGGGCCACCATAACCAAGGGGCACTCCAAATCTTTGTGCTGTACCAATTGCAACATCAGCGCCTAATTCGCCGGGCGATTTTAAAAGGGTGAGTGCCAGTAAATCAGCCGCCATAATGACCTTAATACCCATTGCATGAGCATTGTCAATAAACGGAGCATAATCAAGTACGGCACCATCGTTGTCCGGATATTGCACAATTGCTCCGAAACAAGATGCTGTTGTTGTTAAAGGCTGACTGTAATCCACTACTTGCAATTCGATACCCAGCGGAGCAGAACGGGTTTTAAGAATCTCAATAGTTTGTGGAAATAATTTATCTGAAGCAATGAATACTGTTTTGTTTTGTTCATTTGCTTCCCTGGCGTGAAACAGCATAATCATGGCTTCCGCTGCTGCAGTGCCTTCATCCAGTAAAGAGGCATTAGCGACTTCCATGCCGGTAAGATCCATCACCATTGTTTGAAAATTCAGCAATGACTCCAACCTTCCCTGGGCAATTTCAGCCTGGTAAGGAGTATATTGGGTGTACCAGCCCGGATTTTCAAAAAGATTTCGAAGAATAGCCGAAGGCGTGATGGTATTATAATAACCCATCCCAATGTACGAACGGAAGATCTTGTTCTTTTTTGCTATGGCGCGAATTTCCTGAAGATACGCATGCTCGGAAATGGCCTCACCGATATTTAGTGATTTACGCAGTTTGATTTGCTCCGGAACAGATTCCGAAATCAGTTGATCCAGGGAACCGGCACCAATCACTTTCAGCATTTCCGGTATGTCTTTGTCGGTTACTCCAATGTGGCGTGAAGCAAACCCTTCAGGAATTATTGAATTCATAGTTGAGGGCATCAAATTTTGAAGGCGCAAAGTTAACCGATAACCTTTTAAATTTTTCTGACTTATTTCAAAAGCTGTTTCCGGTGTATAAGCCGGCCTCCTATCTGAGCGTTATTCTATAATAACAATAAATAAACATATAGCTTTGGTATTCAGCAATATTTGTTTAACTTTTCCACCCAAACACGATGGCACATGCTTCCAAACTACTTCGAAACGCTCGGAATATCTAAAGATGCCAGTGAAATGGATATCAAAAGGGCATACAGGCAGCGTGCTAAAGAATATCATCCATCGGAAAATCGTTCCCCGGATTCCCTTGATAAGTTTATACTTGTAAATGAAGCGTATGAAATATTGATACACCGGAATACCCATGAAATTTACCTGCAGGATTATAATACCGCTAATGATCCGTTGAAGTATGAAGTTTATTACTATTGGGTAAACGCGGCAAGAACCAGGGCAGCACAGCATGCGACCTTATCAATGAAAGAATTTTTGAGCACCAAATTCTACCGCAATACGTATTTGTATTCTTATCCAACCCTAATCGTATTTATGATTGTCGGCGTGCTCCTGTTGGTAGCACCTTTTGTAACGGTAGTACTTGCAAAGCAGTCTATGGGCATATTTTTTATACTTGCGGTTATATTCATCGCCTGGCCGCTTGGACTCTACTTCTTCGTTCAGTCGGCTATCGGATTTCAATCCATGAAAAAGTATATGCACTGATGCAAGTGGCCGTTATCTTATAGTTTGACTATAAGTAACCAGTTGCTCCAATCCGTTTGACATCACAACTGCCGCGGCATTTAAAATCTGCAGGGCAATAAATAGATTGCATGCCTGTTATTGTTGTGTCGTTTTTTAATTGTTTTGAAATCCCGTAGGTTTGAATCCTGAATGAAATCTGTCTATTACATTTTTTTGGTGTTGGTCGTTCATGCAATGGTGCAACAGGCAGCTGCGCAAAGTCCCAGATTAATTCAATACAGTGGCGTGGTATTATCTACCGACTCTGTGACAACGCCGGTGCCTTTTGCCAGCGTTTTTAACAAGAGTATACGGCTTGGGGTAATCGCAAACTACCAAGGATTTTTCACCTTTGCCGCACGTGTTGGTGATACCATTGAAATAACTTCTGTCGGTTATCAGAAAGGTATCGTATTTGTGCCCGACATCCCGAATAACGAAAGTTATACTTCCCTCATCTTTTTGCAACCGGATATTAAGACTTTGCCTGAAGCGCGGGTATATCCCTGGTTTTCCAAGGATCAGTTTCGCGATGCATTTGTTCATCTAAATATTCCGGATGATGATTTGGACCGGGCAAAAAAAAACCTGGATGCCAATAAGTTGCGTGAGCTGGGAGAAACAATCAGTGATGGCACACTCAATGCTACAAAGTCACTTCAGAATTATTCCTACACCTATTATTACCAGGGCCAATATCAGCCGCAGGCAATATTAAGTCCGAGTGCGTGGATGCAATTCTTTAACGCTTTGCAGAATGGCGCTTTTAAGAAGAAATAGTTCCGGTAGCGGTTTATTTTCTGCCGGCCCATCGCCATTATTTCTTTTGTGGAAATTTCATTTTGTAATCTACATCCACCAGGCCCTTTGAAATATTTTCCATTTTCTTTTTCAGCAGCCGCTTTTTTAATGGAGTCAGGTGATCGGTAAAGAGGATGCCTTCAATATGGTCATACTCATGCTGTATTACCCTGCCGGCCAAACCGCTGAAAAGTGTCCGCTGTTTGTTAAAATACTGATCTTCATATTCTAAAGTAACCTCATCGGTGCGTACAATGTCTTCCCTGATCTTAGGAATACTGAGGCACCCTTCATTGTATCGCCATTCTTCGCCTCCCTTTTCTATAAGTTTCGCATTGATGAAAACCTCTTTCAACCCGGCCTCTCCTTTGAAGTCATGATCAGGATCTTCTTTGTCAAGATTTTTAAGTACGGGTATGGTGTCAACAATAAAAATCCGGATCGAATGTCCCACTTGCGGAGCGGCAAGCCCTATTCCGCTTGCAGCATACATTGTTTCAAACAAATGCTCAATCAATGTTTCTAAACCCGGATACTCTTTAGAGATCATGGCTGCCTTCTTACGTAAAATCGGATCGCCGTATGCAACTATGGGTAGTATCATTTCTGTATGTGCTCTAAGTATGATTGCAAGATAATTACCGCACTGATTCTGTCAACCATTGCCTTATCTCTGCGTGCCTTTTTATTTTTGCCGGAAGCGAGGATGGTCTGCTGCGCAATTTTTGATGTAAATCGTTCATCAATCCGCTTCACCGGAATTGTTGGATATTCCAGTATGAACTTTGAAATAAAACGGTCAATGTCATCGCTTATCCCAACTCTTGTATTATCTAAATTCCGGGGTTCTCCCACCACCAGGCATTCCACCTGCTCCTTCAAAAAATAACTTTTGAGAAAGTCGAACAGTTGGGGCGTTTGAATAGTTTCCAGCGAAGTAGCAATTATCTGCAATGGGTCGGTAACCGCCACCCCGGTTCTTTTCAGTCCAAAATCCAGCGCTAGTATACGGGCCAAGGCATCAGCAATTAGAAGATTTCAATCAATACAAAGGTTGCAAATATAACGCTTGCAACACCGTTGGTTGTGAAGAAGGCCATATTCACCCGGGAAATGTCATTGACCTTAATAATCATATGCTGATAAATCAACAAGAGTGTAAAGATCAGCAACCCTGCCCAATACCATATGCCAAAATTCCCAAAAACGCCTGTGGCCGTAAGGCTTGCAATACTCAGGAAATGGACAAATGAAGAAATAATCAACGCATTCTTTCTTCCAACCCAAACAACGATGGAATGCAGATGCTGTTCTTTATCAAACTTTTCATCCTGCAAGGCATAAATCATGTCAAATCCACTCACCCAAAAAAATACGGCCACTCCGATCAATACCGGCAGTCCGCTGAACGCCGCCGTAACAGCCAGATACGCACCGATTGGAGCTAATGCCAGTCCGAGTCCAAGAAAAAAATGCGAAAAATGGGTAAAGCGCTTGGTATAGCTATATCCTAAAATTACAAGTAGGGCGACCGGTGAAAGCGCGAAGCAGAGCGGATTAATCAAATAAGCAGAAATCACAAACAGGATGCTGCAGGCAAAGGTGAATATCGCTGCGGCCGAAACCGGAATAATCCCCGCCGGTATTTCCCTCGTGGCTGTTCTTGCATTTAGCTTGTCATACCGTTCATCCACCAACCTGTTAAAAGCCATCGCTGCGCTCCTCGCAAAAATCATACAGGCCAATACCAGTAACAACTTCTGCCAGGTAAATGCATACCCTTCGAGCCATACCGCCAGGAAAAATCCAATCATTGCAAAGGGAAGTGCAAAGACCGTATGGCTGAACTTTATTAGTGATAAATAATTCTTCATTCTTCCGGAATTACATTCGCCACGATTGATAATACGGTGTATTGAGGATCTGTATTTGCGGCTACCGAAATGCTTTTGTTTTGCAAACCCTCCTTTCCTGCGCTGTTAAACTGTACTTCCATGATGGCATCTTTGCCGGGAGCAATTGGTTCTTTTGGGTACGAGGGAATCGTGCAACCACAGGTACCGTGTGCATTAGTGATAAGCAATGGATTAGGGCCTGTATTTTTAAACTTAAAAGAATGACTTACAATATCGCCCTTTTTCATATCGCCAAAATCAAACTTCATCTCTTCAAATTGAATTGATGTTAAGGGCATCTTCATTGCAGAATCGGGTGCGGCATTGGCAGGAAGTCCAGCCGTTGAGCCTGTTATCTGATCCTGTTGGCTATGAAAAAGTGCATGTGATGCGGCCCGCTCTCTTTGGTCGGCTATCATATTCAATATCTGAATAACCGTGATTATGAACACACAAACGGTTATCACGGCAAGGGAAAAAGTCTTTATGTTCTCATTCATAACGTGCTTCATTAAACAGCGGTGGCAAAAATAAGTCGTTTTTTGCCAAACAATCCGACTGCTGCAAAGTTCAGGATACCTGTTTCATGGATTCTAAGTGAATAGAGTTTGCCTCCGACGTGGCTATTTCCCGGGTTGCACTCTCTCCATTTGGAGAAAAGTTTAATCTATCGGCATGTTTTCTGCAATACAGGAAAAAATACATGGTTCGGGAAACCCATTACATGCGATCTGAAACAGCCTGTTATAAGCCAGACCTAATGTTAAAATAATGCTTTGAACAAGGCCGGCAGCTTCATTATTTTGAATACAGATCATTTCCATACTAATGCAGGCGACGGAACCGCATCTAACGAAACAAATTCACCTGCCAAAAATTTGTAATGCGCTGTGATCGCAATCATTGCCGCGTTATCGGTACAATATTGCATTTCGGGCAGGAAGATGTTCCAGCCCCTGGCATTGCCAACCGACTTCAGGGCTTCCCGAAGGCCTGAATTACCCGAAACACCTCCCGCAATCGCTACCTCATTGATATTAAATTGCAGAACGGCCCGTTCCAGTTTATTCATCAGGATGCTGACTATTCTTTGTTGAACGGAAGCACAAATATCATGTATCCTGTTTTCAATAAAATGCGGGTCGTCCTTTAACTGATTGCGCAAAAAGTAGAGAATGGAAGTCTTTAACCCGCTAAAACTAAAATCCAATTGCGGAACAACCGGTTCGGGAAAATGAAATGCGCCGGGATCGCCGAGTTTCGCATATTTATCAATCAAAGGACCACCGGGATAAGGCAGGTTTAACAATTTGGCAGTTTTGTCGAATGCCTCTCCTGCCGCATCATCCACGGTCTGGCCAATCACTTCCATATTAAGATAATCTTTCACCAAAACCAACTGCGTATGCCCCCCTGAAACGGTCAGGCAAATAAAAGGGAATCGCGGCTTTGGATCTTTGATAAAATGAGCCAGCACATGCGCCTGCATATGATGAACGGCGATCAAAGGAATTCCCAGTGCCAGTGCCATAGCCTTCGCGAAGGAACTGCCAACGAGCAGTGAACCAATAAGCCCGGGGCCTGCAGTAAATGCAATGGCTGCCAAGCTATTTTGTGGCATCGACGATAATCTAAGTGCTTCATCCACGACCGGTATGATCTGCGCCAGGTGCTGACGGCTGGCCAGTTCCGGAACAACACCGCCGTATGCCTGATGTACGCTTTGCGTGGCAATAACATTAGACAATACCTGGCCATCGGCAATAACAGCTGCTGCTGTTTCATCACAGGATGATTCTATGGCAAGTATGTTTATCTGCATGAAAGTCCGGCAAGAACTTTGCTAAAATTAGCCGTAATTTCGTTTATTCTCCAAACACCTATTGCCGCCTGGTTTGAGCATACTCCAGAAAATTGCAAATATACTGATGATGTTACTGGGTATCGTCCTGGTACTTGGTGGAATCGTGTCAGCCAAAATAGATTCTCCCCAATTTCAAAGCTATTTGGGCGATAAAGTAGTCAGTTATCTTTCAAAGAGACTGCAGACGGAGATACAACTTGGTGCTGTTAACTTCAGGTTATTTGACCGGCTTGTACTTCATAACCTCCTGATCAGGGATTTAAACCAGGACACCTTGTTTGCGGCAAAAACTGTCGATGTAACACTCGGACTGATTGACCTCCTGCAAAACAGGTATGTCATAAAAAAAATAGCCGTAGAACAGGCAAGTGTATTTCTGCACAAAGAAAACAGCGGTGAAGGATTCAATTATCAATTTATAGTGGATGCTTTTAGCGGCGAAGGTCGCGATACTACCGGCACCTCATCAACACAGCTTGCCCTGAATGATTTGCTGCTACGGCAGGTTCACTTCACTTTGTTAGACGAGCCCAACCATACCAAACTTGATTTCCTGCTGCCTGAAACGGTGGTACATGTGAAGGAACTCGACCTTGCCCACTCCATTATCAGGCTTCGGGAGGTGTCCTTCATTCAACCCGACCTTCATATTGAAAAATTAATTCAGCAGGTAACCGAAACATCGGATAGCAATACCGCTACTACCGATTTTGCTGATACGGCTATCGTGCATATTAATACCAAACCCCTGGAACTTTATGTTTCGCGGTTCCGGTTTGTAAATGCCCGGTTTCGTTTTGACGACTTAAACGCACCGGCAGTAAGCGGGAAGTTTGATGGCTTACATCAATCTTATACGCATCTCAACCTTGAAATCAATAATGGATCCCTCGTAAAGGATACTGTAAAAGCATCTATCAGAAATATCAGCTTCACAGAAAAATCAGGTTTCATACTGAACCATATGGAAGCGGAAGCTATCGTAACGCCTACCGAAGCAATTGCCGCACAACTGTTAATTGAAACGCCACACAGTACTGTCAACAACTATTATGCAATGAGCTATCTGAATTTCCATTCTTTCTTCGACTACAATTCTTCCGTTGCCATGGATATCAGGTTGGTTGACGCGTCGGTTGCCATTAAGGATGTTGCTTTCTTCCTGCCCCAGGTTGATGCGCTTTCCGGAACTGTTGTTGCTGCAGGAAATTTTACCGGTACGCTGGATAATCTGAAAGGTAAATCGGTGTCATTGCAGACAGGCTCACTAACGCGTTTTGCCGGTGAAATTGACATAAAAGGATTGCCGGATACGGAAGCCACATTTGTTGATTTACGCGTTGACCAGCTGATTACCAACGTGAATGATGCCGGGCAATTTATTCCTGCATTAACACTGCCGCAGGAATTCAGTCGGTTGGGCACCGTGGATTTCAACGGTTCTTTCACCGGTTTCTTCAGTGACTTTGTTGCCTATGGCCGGCTGAATACAAAAATCGGACAGGTGAGCTCAGATCTGAATATGAAGTTCAGCGACCGGTATGAAAATGCCTCCTATTCGGGCAATCTTGCCATGAATCAATTTGACATCGGAACGTACAGCGGTATTGACAGCCTTCTCGGCACAATCAGTTTTGATACAAAAATTTCAGGGAGCGGGCTGGTGCTGGAAAAGCTGGATGCAAACATGAATGGGGAAATTCAACAATTTACTTTCAATGGGTATAACTACCGGCAACTGAAAGTGGATGGAAGCTTCAGAAAAAAAATGTTTACCGGCAAGCTCAAGCTTGATGATGAAAACCTGAATTTAGACTTTACCGGCCTTGTTGATCTGAGCAAGGATATCCCTGTTTATAATTTTCATGCAAATATTGATGAAGCTAGATTGAACAACCTGCAATTTACCGACAGCCTTTATATTCTTTCCACGCAGCTTGACATGAATATGCGTGGTGACAATATTGATAATTTCATCGGTTATGCCGTTGCCGTCAATACCACATTTACCAAGCCAGATCAAACACTTACACTGGATACTGTTTTCCTGAATATCAGTGAAGTAAATAGCAAGAAACATTTCGTATTGGCTTCAGGGCCTGTCTTTGCCACATTTGATGGCAACATCACACTCACCAAGTTACCTTCCTCCATTTTATCTTTTCTCGACTATTATTTTCCATCACTGCCGGTTGATCAGGAGCTGCCTGCAACCACACAGGATTTTGATTTTGAAATTGCCTTAAATGATGTTACTCCAACACTTCAATTTTTTCTGCCACGCTGGTCAGGGCTCAACAACAGCATCCTGCATGGGCATTTCAATTCCATTGATCAATCCATCATGTTTACCGGAACCATTCCATCGCTGGGTTACCAATCTATGCTGGCAGACACACTCGATATCGAAGCAATTACAAAAGATGGTAAGCTTCAATTCAGTCTGATCAGCAGCTATTTGTATGTAGCCGATTCAATGACCATTTTGCATCCGGCTTTTATTGCTTCAGTTGCAGGTGATTCCGCTGCAGTGGAGTTATTGGCATCCAGTAACTCCGGCAACTCTTTCCTGGATCTGAACTGTCTGTTCACCGGTGACCCCGCAGGTTTTATGGTAAAGATATTACCCTCAGACCTGGTGCTGAACAATAACCAGTGGCACATTTCAAAAGATAATTTCATTACCTACTCCGATCAGCGGTTAATATTCAACCATTTCAAAGTAAGCCATGAGGGACAGTCTTTTTCTGTATCCAATGTTAACCTCCGGCCAAGAGCCACTAACCTGCATTTTGATTTTACTTCCTTGCCGGTAGCCGATTTACTTCAACTGCTGAAGTATGATGACTTTGAGATTGCCGGTGACCTTTCCGGCAGTCTGGAATTACTGAATGTTTTTAATGCGCCTCGCCTGCAGGCCAATACACTTTTTAGCAACCTGATCATAAATGATGTCTCCGTTGCAGAAGCAATGCTGAATGTGAACTTCATCCCGGAGGATGATCAGATCAGCGCACAGATGCTGGTGACTGACGCTTCATTTGATATCAGGGCCACAGGTTCTTATTTCCCCCGTAAGACAGAGCATCCCTTACACTTTGATTTTGACATCAGGAAATTTGATCTTCGCTTTTTCGAAACTTTATTGCCGGGGTTTTTTTCAGGCACTGCCGGAACCACTTCAGGCAACCTTCATCTTGGCGGCACTCCCGCTGATCCTTTGCTTACGGGCGAGATGCTGATACCTAATCTGTCATTAAAGGTTGAGTATCTGCAAACAACCTATTGGCTTGCCAATCAAACTATCACGTTTAAGGAAAACCATATTGACATTGGCAAATTAAAACTTCAGGATGCGGATAACAACATTGCCAACGCGAGGGGGCAGATCAAACATAATCATCTCCGGGATTTCAGTTTTAACCTTGCTATTACTACTGACCGTTTCCAGGTATTGGAAACAACGGAAAAAGACAACTCTCTTTTTTACGGTTCAGCAGAAGCATCCGGCATCATCCAGTTTTTAGGGCCGGTAAATGATATGGAGATCCGTGCCAACCTGACCTCATTGCAGGGTACCGATATTTCCATTCCGATCAATTCCGGCAACAGCATTGGCGACCGTTCCTTTATCCGGTATGTGGACCGGGGTAATGATTCGATGCAACTTGTTACAGGAGAAAATGAAATTCTTCCGGGATTACGTTTGAATTTTGATCTTGAGGTGACACCTGCCGCTAAAATCAAGATCATTTTTGATCAGAAAGCCGGCGACATTATATCAGGAACCGGAAATGGCTCAATCAGGATGGAAATTGATACGAAAGGTGACTTCAATATGTATGGGACCTATACGATTGAAGAAGGCGATTACCTTTTTACATTGCAGAATTTCTTCAACAAATTTTTCACGATAGATGAAGGCGGCACCATTTCCTGGACCGGTGATCCGTATGAAGCACAGATTGCCATTGATGCCATTTACTCAACCAAATCATCAGTTTATGATCTGGCCATTGGTTCAGGTGTAACCTTCTCCGATCAGGAAATCAAAGATCTGCAGCGCCATATACCTGTCCGGGTTGCGTTAAAACTCAGGGGTTCGTTGCTTTTTCCCGATGTAGCATTTGATATCTCTTTGCCGGATGAGACTTCTTTAAGCAGTGCTGCCTATCAGCAGATACAAAAAGTAAAACAGGATGAAAGCGAATTGAATAAACAGGTATTCGGGCTTTTGCTTCTTAACCGGTTTCTGCCAACCAATTCAGGCACGGGTAATCAGAGTATC
>CAZGBP010000069.1:0-19447 GCA_964524035.1 uncultured Bifidobacteriaceae bacterium | reverse complement strand
ATTTACCAATCCAATGAAGATGCTCTTTTAGAACTCTTCGATCTGTATGGTAAAAGAGTAGGCGCCATCAGTTTATTCCACTACTTCAAAAACCGTTTACTTAATGTGAGTGAATTACCTGCGGGTGTTTATCTGGCTGCTGTAAGTTGCAAAGGAGAAAGGGTTTGGAGTGAGAAGGTGGTGGTGCAGCGGTGAGAGAATAATTTTAACAAAAAAAATAGTCAATTGAAGTTCTAACAGAATACATCACGTAAATACTTATGACAAAATAAACAGTGAAATAACTATTCCTTTTTCTGTTAAACCTTATTGTATAGGCCCGGTTTTCAGCCAAACTTCAAACCAAACTTTTATTGCTTTCATCTTTCATTTTCCGTCTTCCGTCTTTAAATTTGCTGTTCACTTCCGGCATGTAACAGCTTCTAAAAGTCCCGAGTCTTAAGTCCTACGTCCTTCGTCTTACTGCCTACGTCTTACCGCCTACGTCTTACCGCCTACGTCTTGATTCCTGGTTCCTGCTTCCTTCCTCCACCCACCTACCGCTCCTCCACCTCCTTCACATTATCATCCGGCATCCTGTCCACCAAATAATAATTCGGATCAATACCTGCCTTGTCCGGTTGTTGGTCCACTACAAAAGTATAGGTGTTATTTTCTGATTCCACCTTAACCAATTGGCTGTAGAGTTGTTTGCCGATTTTTTTTCCTTCTGCAGGCGGAGCCAATGCACCGATTTCAATCCAGTCACTGATCGGTACCTTGGTTTCTTTACCGAGCGAATCGGCTTTGAATTTTTCTGATTGCACATTCATGGCCACTTCAAACTTTCCACCGGGCAATTTTTTATAAGAGACATCAAGCACCCTGTTGTTGAAAACCGTCATGTCATAAAAAAGGTCTTTGATAATATATTTTACAGAATCAGGTGTTTGCTTTTCAAAACGATCAACCAGGTGATAAGCATTCGGGTATGGTGCTTCCCGGTAGGCAAAAGAGTCAATCATATTTTTCAATGCAACATTGATGTTTTCTTCTCCGATCATTTCCTTCAGATAATACATCACCACACTTCCTTTCCGATAGTGCACATAACCCTGATTCTCTACTTTTAGAAGCGGGGATTCTTTAATGGTCTCTGTTCCACGGTTTCTCAGGTAGTTGTCCATTTCATACTTCAGGAATTTATGCATCTGTTCTTTTCCATACAGGTCTTCCATCACCATCAAAGCAGAATACTGCGCCATCGTTTCTGATAGAAGTGTTGCTCCCTGCATATTGGCACCAATCACCTGGTGCGCCCACCACTGATGCCCCATTTCATGCGCCACGATGTAGTACACCATATCGATATCCTCCGGGTCTTCGAGGTTGGCGATGAAGCCAATGCTTTCAGAATAAGGCATCGTACCCGGAAAAGCCTGAGCAAAAGAGGCATAGCGGGGAAACTCGATAATACGTGCCTGCCGGTGGTAATAGGGTCCGAAGTTTTCAGTGAAGTACTTCAGGGAATTCCTGACTGAATTCACCATTTTGTCTACGTTATATTCATGGCCCTTGACATAATAGATCTCAATATCAATATCGTTGAATCTATCCCGCTTCACTTCATAACGCGCAGAAATGAAAGAGTAAAAATTTACTGATTTATGATCAAGCTTGTAATGAAAGTAGCGGCGGTTTCCTTCCGTCCACTCTTTCAGCAGTGAACCGGGTGCAACGGCAATCTGATCTGCAGAAGTACTCATGACCGTTTCCACTGTTACCCAATCAGAACTATTACTCAGATAAGTATTTCGGCATTGGCTGCTGCAATTCCGTACCAGGGCGGGCATTCTTTCACGTTCCGGCAGGTTACACTTTTTCCGCCTGTTTTGATCCGCTAACTCATCGCTGGCCTGGTAGCCGATTTGAGGCAGCACTTCCGCATTGTTGAAGAAGGAACCGTTTGCAACAATCTGTGTAAGAGATACTTCATTCTCAAAGCCCTTTGGACGGTACTCAGAAATGATTTTTAATGGCATGCTGTCACCCGGTTGTAACGGTTGCTGCAATTGGTAGATGCGATAGCGGTGCAGCTCATCGTCAACAGCCAGCGATGACTTGTTAAGTTCTATGGTTACGGCAAAACCTTCAATCATGGTAAAATGTACGGAATCAATCGGGGTATTACCCGTGTTCCGTATCATCGCATCAGCTACCACTGTAAGATCCCTTGTCTCAGGATAAAGGTCAATTGTATAACGTATAGCGGTTACCCGAGGTTGATTAATGTTTTCATATTTTTTATAGAATCTTTCGTAATTGGCCTGGGCAATTTCGCGAGCCCTCGGCGTTTCGTAGGTATTGAGTAGTTGCGTATTGTAAAAAACAAAACCACCTGTTAACAGCCAGAACGTGAGGAGTGCCATGGTGATGGTCCGGTATTTTCCCGCAAAGGAAGCTTTTGCTGCATTCAGCCTGTTTCTAAATGAAGTTTCTTTTCCGCGCACCCAGCAAAAAATAACTGCCATGACCAGCAACCCTGAAAAAAGAAACCAATAAGCATTAAACCAGGTAAGCCCGGGCACATAAGGGTTGTAGCCATTCATGTCGGAATACGTATGACTCGGCACCCCGCCGAAGATCACCATATTGGAACTGATGTCCATAGCCCTCCATGCAAACAGGTTGAAAATGATGAATGCGATGAAAGCAAAGTACGCGATGTAACGGTTGTTAATGATCGTATGTATGAAAAAGGAAAGGCAGATAAGAAAAGTGAATGCAAGCAGATCTAAAACCAAGAGGCTGATGATGTATTCGCTGATTTTGTAATCATAAAATCCAAACAGTGTTTGTGTTATCAGCCCGGTCAGCAGGGCTGCCAGGAGAATTACTACTGTAATCAAAATCATGGCAACCAGTTTGGAAACCGGCGAAATCCATTTGGAAAAAGGTAAAGCATCGTAAATATCATTGACTTTGGCATCGCGTTCTTTCCACACGAGTACTCCGGTGTAGAAAGTGATAATGGCTATCAGGAAGAGGTAAAGCGTGCCGCGAATACTGTCAACAATGGCATAGGTAACCGGAAATGACTTGTTGCCATACCCTGAATCCGTAACAAATGCCATTGAAGAAGCCATGTTGATAATACCTGCAAGAATGATCACAATGAAGGCCGTGCTCTTCAAGATGCCAAAGAAATCCAGCCTTACCTGGTTCAGGAATTGTTTGAATTGCTGTGAGGCGGAAGAGGAAAATCCTGCTGCCGGTAGTTCCTGGAACATGCCATAGGTTCCCGGCATTTCTTTTTCTCCCTTCTCTGGCCGCTTTTTACCCCGAAGCTTTTCGGTGAAGGAAAACCGGTAAAAGGTAAAGGACATGATCAATCCGGCAATCACCAGCCAGATGATCCTGTTTACCAGCATAATGCCGGTAAATCCAAGTGCCATCGAATTCTTGTCCGATACTGTCCAGTATTTGGTCGCAACAGAAAAGGTCCGCACACCAAAAGGGTCAATCAATGTACCCAGGTATTCATTTTTCAGATCGCGAATCAATCCGTTGGCAATGCCATAGGCTACCAGCAACAGGATAGATCCGATAAAGGAATAGATAGCACTTCGGGTAAGCGCTGCAATAGCAAAGATGAAAGCACCGCAAAAAATCACATTGGGTATAATGAATACCAGCAACCCCATCAGGTGTCCGTCTAATGATGTTGGGCCTATGCGTTCTGCATTTACCCAGGGCATCAGCGAACCTGCAATATTCCCGATAGAAACACCTAAAAAGGGTATGATTGCAACAAAGGAAGCACCACAGAATCGTCCCAGGAGAAACTGGACTTTCTTCAGCGGTGTTGAAAAAATGATCTGGTGTGTGTTGAAACTGAAATCCCTGGCAGCAGCCACATTCAGAAAAGCCGTCACCATAAGCAGACTGATGATTGACATCACTGCATAAAAATTCTCCACTACAAAGGGAGCATTCTTGTTCACGTTGCCAACGGATCCGCCCACAGTCACGGAATCACTGCTTGTGGCGCCGAAGATGAGCATCGCATTGATAAACAGAAAAATATACACCATAGGCTGCTTCAGCCAATAGCGAATCTCAAAAAGAAAAATTTTTGAAAACATAAATTAACATTTGTTTCAATAAGAAATTTTCATTCCCATCCCCCCATCCTACGTCCTATGTCCTATGTCTTACATCCTGGTTCCTGATTCCTGGTTCCTGGTTCCTGATTCCTGATTCCTGCCTCCTGCCTCCTGCCTCAACTCAATCCTGCAATCCTCGAAAAAAACACATCTTCCAAATCTGCTTCCACCGGAGAAAAGCCATCGCCCGGCGTCTCTTCATGATAAATATGTATCAGTGGCCTTCCGCCAACCATCCGTGTGGAGATTACGCGGTATTTATTCGTAAAGCTTTCTATTTCCGGTTTGGTGATATACCTGGTCCAGATCTTATTGGAGAGCGACTGCAATGCGTCAAAAGGTGAACCGGAGTATAGTAATGTGCCTTTGTCAATAATGGCCATGTTTGAACAGAGCTCTTTTACATCATCCACAATATGCGTGGAAAGAATGACAATCCTGTTTTCACCGATTTCTGACAGCAGGTTATAAAAACGGTTGCGTTCACCGGGGTCAAGGCCTGCTGTGGGCTCATCAACGATAATCAGTTTCGGGTCACCCAACAATGCCTGGGCGATGCCGAAACGTTGCTTCATACCTCCGGAAAAACTGCTCAGCGATTTTTTTCTGACATCGTATAAGTTCACTTTTTGCAGAAGCGCCTGTACCAGCGCTTTCCTTCCCGAAGTAAGTCCTTTTAATACCGCGATATGATCCAGCATATCCTGAGCGGAAACTTTCGGGTACACCCCAAATTCCTGAGGCAGGTAGCCGAGAATTTTTCTGACAGCCATCTTGTCTTTCAACACATCTATCCCATCCATGCTGATGGTGCCGCTGTCTGCATCCTGTAAGGTGGCAATAGTGCGCATCAGTGTTGATTTGCCGGCGCCATTGGGTCCAAGCAGTCCAAACATTCCGGTCGGTATCGTTAGCGTTACGTTTTGTAAGGCTGCAACGCCATTTGCATATGTTTTTGATAGTGATTGAATCGCAAGGTTCATGAATTGTTTTTTTACAATATTAAAAGAATGAGAGGTATTTCGCTAATAAAAAGTTACAGGGCTCTTTTTGACAGGGTAATCCGGATGTTTATTTTTTCAACCCGGGGAAAAAACATTGTTTGTTTTTAACATCGCACAAGCTACGGGGATTTCTTTTTGAGTAAAGGCACAGTCCCCTTCCGGCTTTGTATCATCAAAGCAGAAAATCAATGTAATTTCAACCGGTAATTCATTTATTTTAGCACGTCGGATCTGTTTTCATTTTGCCGGCATTGCTGAATACAGCAGACTACGTCGTCTGAATATAACAATTAATAAACTTTGCCAATGAAAGTAATTTTACTGATGGTATTCGCCGGTTGCTTCTTTTGCCCGGGATGGATTTGCGCACAGCAACATTTATATACGGTTCCTTTGGGATCCAGTCAGCGTGTGCTGGATATTCATGCGGATTGGAATCCTGAACTACTGACTCTGGAAAAGGAAGCAAACGATGAATTCAGAGACAGTAAGCTGCTGCGGGAAAGAAAGGAGCAATTGCTTGAAATGATGAGAGGGAAAAAGCCGGTGCAGCCTGCTGCATCAACCACAATACGCGATGTGTTAGACACGCCTTTTGTCTGGCGCAATTTCCAGGGAAATGCTTACAATAATTCCGTGCCCAATGATAATGATGTCGCTGTATCCAACTCCGGCTATGTAGTCTCTGTAATGAACTCTACGGTATTTATGTACAACCTCAATACCGATACCGTCATCAGCTACCTGTCGCTTGATGCTTTTTGTGCATCACTGGGCAACGTCAAAGACAAGTATGATCCGAAGGCGATCTACGATCCGGTAGCGAATCGGTTTATCGTGGTTTTTCTTGCTGGTTTTACCGATGCTACTTCAAGTATCATTACTGCATTTTCACAAACAGACAACCCCGGTGAAGGCTGGAATTTCTATGAGCTTCCGGGCAATCCGTTGAATGATACGCTGTGGAGCGATTACCCGATCATAGCGCTCACAAAGGATGAGTTGTTCATCACGGTCAACCATCTCCAAAATGATGAACCCTGGCAAACCGGATGGGTGAGAAGTGTGATCTGGCAGGTAAAAAAATCAGACGGGTATTCCGGTACAGCGCTTTCAACACAACTGCACGATGAAGTTGCTTTTAACGGAAGAAGAATTCGTAACCTTTTTCCGGTGAAGGGAGGCAGTACATTGTATGGCCCCGACATCTATTTCATGAGTCAGCGTAACCTCGATGTGGTGAATGATACTTTTTTCCTGGTTCATTTGTCAGATACCATAGGAGCGCCTGGTCAAACACTGAGCAGTCAGGTTTTAATATCAGATGTCCCTTATTTTGTTCCTGTTAATGGTAAGCAGTCATCCGGTGGAGACCTGGCAACGAATGATTCAAGAGTCCTGGGTGCGTTTTATGAAAATGACCGGATACAATTTGTCGGAAATACAACCGATACCTCTTTTGCCACTGCGGCAATTTATCATGGCACCATCACGAATGTATCGTCAACGCCTTCACTCACCTTAAAAATTTTGTCGGATGATACCATTCATTACGGCTATCCCAATCTTGCTTACAATGGCAATAGCAGCACAGATCAATCAACGGTAATGGTGGTAATGAGAAGTGCAGTCAACCTGTTTCCGGGTTTTTCAGTAATCCTTTCCGATGGAGAAGGAAATTATGCACCACTGAAAAATGTAAAGGACGGGTTGTCTTTTGTTTCAGTCATTCCGGGAACGGAGCGGTGGGGAGATTATTCAGGAGCCCAGCGCAGGTATGATGATCCCGGCAAAGTGTGGGTGAACGGATCGTATGGTACCACGATTCATAAGGTATCGACCTGGATTGCCGAAATCGCACTGAACCCGCCTCCGACAGGCATTGCTGCTGTATATGAAGACAACCAATTGCTTAATGTCTTTCCAAATCCGATTGCAGATAATATGTCTGTGGAATTCAGCTTAAGCAACGCTTCCAATTGCCTTTTTGAAATAATAGATGCGCATGGCCGGAAAGTTAAGACCCTGTTGAGACAGAAAGTGGTTGCCGGAAAGCACCAGTTTAATTTTTCACTTGCGCCTCTGCCTGGTGGTACCTATTTTCTTGTCATTTATGCTGATGATTCGGTTATTGCAACAGAACAGGTAGTAAAACAGTAGATATAAAATGGTATTTTAACTGGCAGCATACTCAATAACAGTTCCGATGAAAAGGGGGATTCTGACATCGATTTTTGCAGTCCTGTTCGCCGTGATGGCAATCGCGCAGAAATCGGAGGAGGCGCGGGTAAGAGAAACATTTGAGAACTACAAAAAGGCAATTCTCAAAGACCGGGGAGCAGAAGCCGTAACCTATGTTGACAGTAAAACTGTTGCTTATTACAGCCGGATGCTGGACCTGGCATTGCATGCGGACTCTCTGGCAGTAGATTCCCTGGTGTTGGTAGATAAGTTAATGGTTCTGGCCATCAGGCACAGAACATCAAGGGCGCAGCTTCTGAGTTTTGATGGAATAAAACTCATTCAATATGCTATTGAGAGTGGCATGGTTGGAAAGAATACTGTAGCAAACAATTCAATGGGTGATGTAATCATAGATCACCTTACGGCACGGGGCCGGCTGATCGTCAACGGCGAGCAGACCGATGTATATTTTCAGTTTAACCTTGAGCAAGGTCATTGGAAAATTGATCTCACTTCGGTTTTTGCAGTATCTTCCAAAGCAATGGAGTCTATGATAATAGAAAGCGGGCAAAGTGAGAATACTTACATAATATCCATTCTGCAAATGATTTCCGGGAAAAAGCCGGGACCGGAGATATGGTTGCCGGTTGATTGAGTGCAACCGGTGCTTTTGACTTTCAAACATGATTGGAAAAACAGGTAACAGGATTACGCATGATCAATCAGTGTTTTTACTAAACAGCTTCTAAATATAAAAGTCATGAAAGCACTTTTCACCTTCATTTCTATGTTGCCGGCACTTTTGTCATTTTCGCAAACAAACATTATCTGCACAAATTTTGATGCAGAAGCGGTAATGCAAGGAAATTATGATCCTGCAAATTATGCAGCAGCAGTAACTATCAGTCATCCCGACTCTATTTCTGCAGGACTCGCTCAACAAATTAATGCTGATTCATTGCATAGTTATATGGATAAACTAGGCTCCTTTCATACCCGTAATTCAGGTTCAGACACCGTTTCAGCTACCCTGGGAATTGGTGCTGCAAGAAGATGGATATATCAGAAATTCCAGGAATTCAGCACAGCTGGCAATAACAGGCTGTTGCCTTCCTACCTGCAGTTTGATCTTGCGATCTGCAATGCCCTTCGCCATAAAAATGTATTCGCAGTGTTACCTGGCATGGATACCACTGACCATGCAATAATCATTATTGAGTCGCATATGGATAGCCGCTGTGAAGTACTCTGCGATACTTCCTGCCTTGCACAGGGTAGTGATGACAATGGCAGTGGCACAGCCTTAATTATGGAACTGGCAAGGGTAATGAGCAGGTATAGTTTCAACCATACTATCGTCTTTCTGGCAAATACAGCGGAAGAGCAAGGACTTTATGGTTCTGAAGCATTCGCTGATTATGTGCAGCAAAAGGGGATTCCGGTAAAGGCTGTATTGAATAATGATATTGTTGGCGGCATCCTGTGTGGTGAAACCTCATCTGCCCCGAGCTGTTCACCTTTCGGTGATATTGACAGCACGCAAGTTCGCCTGTTTTCATATGGTGGATTTAATTCGCCGCATAAAGGGCTGGCGCGCTTCATAAAATTGCAATACCGGGAACAGCTGCTCGGCCAGGCTGTTGTGCCGATGACTATCTCGTTAATGACGGCCGAGGACCGCACCGGCAGGGGAGGCGATCATATCCCTTTCCGGGAGCATGGCTATACCGCTGTGAGATTCACCTCTGCTAATGAAAATGGCAATGCAAACGTTGCAGCCGCCAGCTACTCCGATAACCAGCATACCTCCCGCGATGTAATCGGATACGACACGAATGGAGATATGGTAATTGACAGTTTCCTGGTGGATTTTAACTACCTGGCCCGCAATACCTTAATTAATGGCAATGCTGCAGCAATGGCGGCTATGGGACCAAAAACACCAACCTTCCTGGTAAGTATTACCGGTAATGAAGTTTCCATTCAGATCAATGCCGGTCAATCTTATCCTTCTTATAGAGTAGGTGTTCGCTCACAAACCTATGATTGGGACTCTGTCTATACATTCTATTCTTCTTCCGGTACCCTTTACTTACCTGCTTCATCAACCTACTACCTGAGTACGGCAACTGTAGATTCAAATGGCATTGAAAGCCTCTTTAGCGGTGAAATAGCAGGTACCATCACTGCTATAAATGAACCTGCTTCACAAAGTGGAATTCAGCTATTGCCCGCTTATCCTAACCCATCCGATGAATCGGTGATGATTACAGTTAATGTCTTGAAAGCCATCAGCTATCAGTCGGCTTACATTCGCATAGCCGACCTTAACGGCACCCTGATTGAAGAACTTCCAATCCGGTTAAATAGGGGTATCAATGAAGTGCTTTACCACCATGGCTACCAGGCAAGCGGCATCTATTTCTATCAACTGATTATTGATGGCTCCCTCACAGAAGCAAGGAAAATTATATTTGAAAAAAGGTAAGATCAAAATTTCTACCCCTATCAACCTGACCATTTAACCATTTAATCATATACTCATTCAACCATTTAACAATCCTTTACCTCTTCATTTCCACACGCTCCAAACTAACCTTTGTTAGCTAAAACCCTTGCCCCGTGCGGGTTTCAACAAAAAATAAAACCATATTCCTTGCATTTTAATATAACTTTGTGAGCGATTTAAACGTAAGAAGGATCACATGCGGAGAAAAAAGGTTTCCATACAAGGTATTGCAGCTTCCTTTCATGATGTGGCGGCCCAAAAATTTTTCGGACGCAACATCGATATCATTGAAGCCAATTCCTTCCGGAGCTCCTGCGAAAAAATGGTGAACGGTGAAGCGGATTATTGTGTGATGGCCATTGAGAATTCTACCGCCGGTACCATCCTTACCAATTACCAGTTCATTACAGATTACCGCCTTCGGGTAATAGGCGAGGTTTACCTGCAGATTGAATTACACCTGATGGGACTCAATGGGGCAAAAATAGATGATATTGAATTTATCCATTCGCATCCGATGGCCATTCGTCAGTGCGATGAGTTCTTATTAAGATATCCTGATAAGAAAGTGCTGGCGCTGAATGATACGGCGGAGTGTGCGAGAAATGTGCGTGATAAGAAATTGACTAATACCGCCGTAATTGCCGGTGATGCTGCAGCGGAAAAGTATGGCATGACCATTATGCATTCAAATATTGAAACACATAAAAGAAATTATACCCGGTTTTTGATTTTGTCTGATAAGAATATTAAGATCAAAGGTGCCAACAAGGCATCCATCAGTTTTCAGCTCGATAATTCACCAAGAAATCTGAAAAAGGTGGTGGATATATTGGGGGATTACTGGATAAACCTTACCAAGATTCAATCCGTACCTATAGTTGGCCGCCCGAATGAATACACCTTTTTGGTTGACCTGGAATGGAGCAAGTATGAAGACTATGAAACAGCAATTACCAAGGTATTAAAGAAAACATTTAATCTTTCCGTTTTAGGAGAATACCGTAAAGGAAAATTTGTAACAGCAAAATTATGAGCACAAAAAAATTAGATCTTGACCTGATACCACCAAGTGAGTGGTTACCATTTGATAAAAAGCCGATCCTGATTGCAGGGCCCTGCAGCGCCGAGTCGGAAGACCAGATGCTGAAAACAGCAAGGGGAATCAAACAGCATTTCGATAAATTCATTTTCCGTGCGGGAATCTGGAAACCCCGCACCCGTCCCGGAATGTTTGAAGGTATAGGCGTAATAGGCCTCGACTGGATGAAGCGCGTGAAGGAAGAGACCGGAGCTATGCTTGCAACGGAAGTGGCTAATCCAATGCATATTGAGAAAGCATTGAAAGCAGGCATCGATATCTTATGGATTGGTGCGCGCACTACGGCCAATCCATTCTCCGTAACAGAACTGGCAAATGCCCTCAAGGGTGTTGATGTACCTGTTTTGGTCAAAAATCCTGCTTACCCTGATTTGCAATTGTGGATCGGTGCCCTCGAACGTATCAACCGTGCAGGCGTTAAGAAGATGGCAACGATACACCGTGGGTTTCATAGTTATGAAGTCACCATGTACCGGAATCAGCCGCAATGGGAACTGGCACTGGAACTGAAAACCATGTGCCCCGATTTACCCATGATTTGCGATCCCAGCCATATCTGTGGCAATACCCATCTTACAGCTTACGTTGCCCAAAAGGCAATGGACTTGCATTATGATGGTTTAATCATTGAAACGCACAACGACCCGTTACGGGCATTAAGTGATGCGCGTCAGCAGATTACACCTGACCGGTTGTTTGAGATTATCTCCAACCTCATCATCCGCTCCGATGTAGTGGAAGAAAATAAATCCAGGCTACAGGAACTGCGTGAGAAAATTAATCTCGTTGACGAAGATCTCTTGCAAACACTGGCCTCCCGAATGCTGCTATCTAAAGAAATTGGCGAGTGGAAACGGGAAAACAATGTAATCGTGTTTCAGGTTAGCCGGTGGGAAGAAATATTGAAGAAAGTACTGGACCTGGGTGAGACCATGGGCCTCAACCGCGATTTTGTCAAAGCATTATATGTTCAGATTCATGATGAATCCATTCGCACGCAGGTGGAGGTCATGAACCTTGCCAAGAAAAAAGAGCAATCAGTAAGCTCACCGGCTTAGGTTATTGTTGACGATTATTCAACATAATCGCTTATGGCCTTCTCATCGCAATGGCCATCATCGTGTCGGTAGCCCGGATGGGTAACTTTGAATGATCAACTCTGGAATAGCGTAGTCTTTATTTTGCTACGCTATTCTTTTTTCTGTAATTAAAAAAAATCGATCTTACTTCTATGTCTTCCCGGTCATCGGCATCTTTGTCAGGAATTGTATATAAGAATTTTGCTAAAGAGGTTGCTCATTTTCTTACCAAAAGGAAATATTCGGGATATTATATATTGGTGGATGACCACACGGTAAACTATTGCCTGCCGGTTTTATTCAGTGAATTGGATATGCTGAAGTCTGCGACGGTGATGGAGATATTCTCCGGTGAAGCATTTAAGAATTTAACCACCACACAACAGGTCTGGGAACAACTCACGGATAACCATGCCGACCGCAATGCATTGCTGATAAATTTAGGAGGGGGAATGGTTTGCGATTTGGGAGGATTTGCAGCCGGAACTTATAAACGGGGAATTGATTTTATTCATATACCTACTACTGTCCTGAGCCAGGTTGATGCAGCTTATGGAGGAAAACAGGGAATTGATTTTAATCATTACAAAAACCAGCTTGGCATATTCCGCAACCCGGAAGCCGTATTTGTGAATGTTGAGTTCCTGAAAACGCTTCCTGCTGAACAGGTTACAAACGGATTTGCTGAAGTGGTGAAGCATGGGCTGCTGGCCGGAGGCAGATTCTGGAAACAGGTACACGCTGTCAGTGACCTCTCCTCATTAAACTGGAACAAAATCGTTCGGGATTCATCAGGCATTAAGTTATCGGTGGTGAAAAAGGATCCGTTGGAAAAAGGGCTGCGGAAGATTTTAAACTTTGGACATACTATTGGCCATGCAATAGAATCCGATTTGCTCAACAGATCAGGAGATGCCCTGCATGGCTATTGTGTAGCAGCCGGAATGATAGGGGAATTATACCTTTCAAGCGAGCTGTGCGGCTTCCCTGAAAAAAAGAGGTCACAGGTAGCAGAATTTATCTGCCGGCATTTTCCTGCAATTGAAATGGATCCTTCTTTTGATGAGGCGATTATTAACCATATGAAACAGGATAAGAAGAACCGCAACGGGCGCGTGCAGTTTGCGCTCCTGAAAAAAATTGGAATGCCGGTAATTGGCATAGAAGCAGATGAATCGATGATCCGGAAAGCATTAGATCATATTCGCACCGTTTATCAGCAAATGAAATAAATTTTTTTGTTTCAATTGAATACCTGTTCGGAGCGGTTCAATAAAACTTAATGAATGCATAATCAAAAAAATACAAGACGTACCAGCTAAAGTAAACAGACGAACGGAATCCTGTTTGCGACTGACTTTTTTCTTTACGGCATGTCGCATCGAGTCTGTAATCTTTCTTATTAAACGAACAGTAGCATAAAAGCAAGCGTAAGGCCGGCAAATCATAACATGGTTTATCAAATTTCAAAAGCTGACAGGAACATTTCGGGCCGCATACATCTGGGTGGTTCAAAAAGTATCAGTAACCGGATATTGATTATGGAAGCTTTAATGGGGAAACCTCTCGAAAAGCAAAACCTGTCAGACTCAAACGATACCAATCTCTTGATTGGATTATTAAAAGCAGGTGGCAATGAATTTGATGCACACGATGCCGGCACCGCTTTCCGGTTTCTAACAGCATACCTGTCTGTAAAGGAGGGAACATGGATACTGACAGGCAGTGAGCGTATGAAACAAAGACCCATAGGTGACCTGGTCGATCCGCTTCGGTTGCTTGGTGCCCGTATCGAATATCTTGGAAAGGAAAATTTTCCGCCCTTGAAAATTACCGGCAGCAGCATGAAGGGAGGACGCGTTAAGGTGCATTCCGGCATCAGCAGTCAGTTTGCTTCTGCCTTATTGATGATTGCTCCGGGAATGAGTGATGGCCTTACATTGGAACTTACCGGTGAAGTGGTTTCAGAGCCATACATTGATATGACGCTATCGCTGATGAACTATTTTGGAGTGCAACATGAAAGAAGTACCAATTCCATTCATATTGCACCGCAAAATTATATTCCTAAGGATGTTTTTATTGAATCAGACTGGAGTGCTGCTTCCTACTATTACGAAATGGCCGCATTTGGTGAAGAAGTGGATCTGACGCTTGTCGGATTGCTGCAGCATAGTTTCCAGGGAGATGCGAAAATAGCTTCATTGATGGAGGCGTTTGGCGTAGCAACACAATACCAGCGGCAGGAAATTAAACTGACCAGGAAGGCTCCTTCCGGCTCGTTATGGTTTCCTTTGAAAGAGCAGCCTGATCTTGCGCCCGCCTTGTTCGTAACAGCCGGCGGTTTATCGCAGCCTGCCCGGTTTACGGGACTGGAACACCTGCAATACAAAGAGAGTGACCGGGAAGCGGCACTCCGGGCAGAACTCCTTAAGTGTGGAATTAAAATTGGCAGGGAAGGAGAAACAATAACAGTTGACGGACAATTTCAGCCGTCTAATGCGGCGTTCGCAACATACCTGGATCATCGAATGGCTATGGCTTTTGCACCACTTGCCATGTTATCCGGTTCTGTCGATATTGAAAATCCTGCGGTTGTAAAAAAATCATATCCTAAATTTTGGGATGACTTAAAATCATTGGGTTTTACGATCACTGAAAAGTAGAGACCACCGGATTGTTGTTGCTGAATACTTCGGAAGCCTGAACGGGAAGCACTGCTGAGAGCTAATGCTTAATATACCCGAAAATTCATTGAATTATGAAATATCTCAACCTGGCGTGGTGCAGTTTTATTTTGCTGATAGCAGCAGAAGGATGCAAGGATGAGCAGATTGATCCTGTAATTGGTTATACCATTTCCGGTAAAGTAGTAGACCCGCAAGGTGCCGGTGTACAAAATGTCCGGATCAATATTGGCTTGAATGAATTTGTGATGAGCGATGCTGAAGGAAACTGGAATGCAGGTAATTTGGAGGGAATTGTATGGGTAGTGCCTGCAGACTCCGCATATTTATTTTCACCTGATTCGGCCAGTGTCAGCGCGGGAACCGGTCAGGTAAACTTTACAGCCAGGCATAAGCGCATACCCGGAATGCTTACGGAAAGCATCCTGTCATGGCTGATTCATATGCAGTTGCCAAATGGATTGATCGAAACCAGTGAGCACAGTAACCTGGTATCATTGTACGACAACAGTCTTGCCGCAGTAACCTTTTTGGCAACCGGAGAGCAGGCAAGGGCGGAAAAAATATTTGATTTTTTTGATCAGCGGGTGGATATGGAATTGCTTTCCGGAAAGGGCGGGTTTTCACAGTTTCGGGATGCAAATGGAAACCCATCTGGCCATAACTGGCTTGGCGACAATGCCTGGCTGTTGATCGCGCTGAATAATTATGCAGCACAGGTGAATGCCTCAAAATACCAGCGATTAACGGATGAATTGGCCAAGTGGATCACCGGCCTGCAAGATGCTGATGGCGGCATTTGGGGTGGATACGCTTCAGATGGATCGCAAATCGGGAAAATAACCGAAGGCATGATAGATGCGTTCAATGCCGTGCCGGGATATACCGTTTTTCACCATGATCTGCTTAAGTATTTTAAGACATACAGATGGGATTCCGTACAAAATCTCCTCATCTCGTGGCCGGGTAATTATTATGAATTTGCACTGGACAATCATTCATGGGGCTATTGTGGTATTGAAGACTTTCCTTTTTCAGTACTGGAAAAAACCGATCGCTACCTGAATACACAAATCGCTACTATTGGCGGTTTGCCGGTAACCGGCTTTGCACCGGACATTGATAAAGATGTAGTATGGATGGAAGGTACAGGACAAATGGTAATTGCGTTTCAGAAAGCCGGTGAACTAAGCCTTGCTGATTACTACCTGGTGGAAATGTCAAAGCCGGTAATCAGCACCACGGCATATCCGGGTACAAAATCGCTGCCTTATGCGTCCAATTTCGGAACGGGTTATGGTGCAGATCTCTTTTGGACCGGAGTGAATACTAATCCTTCCACTTCACCTTCCGCATGGTTTTTAATGGCAATGCTGCAGTTTGATCCCCTGGCGGCAGGGTACCACAAAAACATACCCGAGGAAGATAAATTTTGGTTGCCTTAAGTCAACAGCCCGTCATGTTTAATTTTTTTTGTTTTCAGCGCAATCAGTCAATGGCCGCCGGGTTGTCTGTCAATATCATCTGAAGAAACCGATTATACCATACGGCTATGGCTTCCTGAACATCGCGCAAACAATTCCCGCAGCTACTGCAGCATTCAGTGATTCTGCCCCGCCGGATTTAGGAATCGTCAATACACGGGTAACAAATGGGCTGATCTCTTTAGAGATGCCCCTGGCTTCATTGCCGATCACTATAAAGGCAGCCTTTGCCAATGTGGCGTTGTAAATACTTTCGCCTTCCAGTGCCGTTGCATAAACAGGCATGGCGGGAAACCTGTTGAACAGATCCTTTAACGGCATTTCGGCAACGTTTACCCTGGTAACAGATCCCATGGATGCCTGTACCGTTTTTGGATTGTAAACATCTACACTGTCTTCCGAACAAAAAATGTAGGGAATGCCAAACCAGTCAGCGATTCGAATTATAGTTCCTAAATTTCCCGGATCACTGATGTCATCCAATACCAGGTTGAGATGCGTTGATACCACCTGTGCATCTATTTCAACCTGCTGTATTGCTACAACCAGTAATACCTTTGATGGCCGTACAAGGGCTGAAATGCGCTTCATTTCCGCTTCCGTAACTTCAATTGCCGTTAGGTGCTTTCTGCGTATCAACGCATCATGGGAAGCCAGCCAGTCACCGGTTGCAATAAGTTTGCTGATTTTCTGGTCACTATGCAGGAATTCTTCTGCGACCTTCTCACCTTCGGCAATATAATGACCTTCTATAATGCGGTACTTTTTTTGTTTTAGTGAATTCACGTATTTTTCAATCGACTTACTGAACATACATGCGACTTTTGGGGCTTTGTGTAAGATACATTCTTTTGCCAGCATTAACTGCCCTTGTTGCCGCCGGTTGCAGTAATACAAAATTTCTTAAAAGCAACGAAACTCTGTTAAAGCGGAATGATGTTACCATATATTCTGAAATTGATTATCGTAAGATCCGCCGTAACATCGAAGAAAATACTTCCCTGGAAAACAAGCTGGCAGAACAGGCCAGGCAGCAGCCAAATAAAAAGACACTGGGTATAATCAAGCTTAACCTGAGTATCTACAACCGGTATTATACAACCGATACTACCGGGCTCTATCACTGGCTCATGACCAATATCGGAGAGCCGCCTGTTTTGTTCGATTCTACGTTGCTGCCCGCTTCTGTTTCACAGATGCACGATTACATGGTCAGCAAAGGCTTTTTACATTCGCAAGAGCACTTTGATTATAAAATCAGGAAGAAAAAGGCGACCCCGCACTTTTATGTTAATCCCGGGCCACTGTTCACTATTGACAGCGTGTTGTATCCTGCAGATACCGCTAAGCTTTCCGCGGTAATCAGAGACGCGATACCGGCTTCGCTTCTGAAAAGGGGTGATGCATTTGATGCAGATGTAATTGCAGGCGAGCAACTCCGGTTGTTCCGGGAAATTCTGAATCACGGCTATTTTCATTTTGTCCGCGACAATATCTATTTCGAGGCGGATACCAGTAATACTTCCAAAACGGCAAATCTGTTTGTGAAGATCAAACAATCGACTGCAGATGGGGAAGACTTGCAGGTTCATTACATCGACAGAATTTATGTTCGTCCTGAGTATGATCCCAAAATAGATCTGAGTGGAATAAAACAGGATACCATACCATTCAATAACTTTTATTTCATTAACCCCGGAAGCACCATTAAGATGGAAGCGATTGCAGAGGCAATATTCATTTTGGGCAACCGGCCGTATTCCCGGAAAGATTATGACTATACACTTATGCGCCTTTCCGACCTGGGTGTCTTCAAGTTTATTAGCATCAGGTTTGAAGAAAAACAAGACCGCATGCTCGATTGCACCATCTTTCTGACTCCGGGCAGAAAGCATGCGCTAACAACAGAAGTAGAAGCCAGCAACATCGAAGATAATGTGGGAGCTGCAGTGAAATTTGCATACAAGGATAAGAATGTATTCCGGAGTGCGAATACATTTGACATCAGCCTGAATGCGGGAACCCAGATACCCGTTTTTAACAAAGACAGCCTGATCTTCAGTGTAACCGGGCAAATAAATTTTTACCTCCGGAAGTTTGTCGTGCCTTTCAACACCGATAAATTTTCGCGCTACTTTAATCCGCGCACCAAAATTTCATTGATCGCGAATTACTACCAGCAAACAAAAATTTATATTCTCAACAATTACTCCTTTGCATTCGGCTATGAATGGAAAGAGAATGCCATGAAGCGTCACGTGCTGAATCCGGTTGCCATCAGTTACGTGAACTCTACCATTCTAAGCGACGATTTTCAACAACGGCTCGATGATGATCCGTTTTTGAAACAGTCTTTTGAAGATCAGCTGATCGCCGGCATGAATTACAGTTACATCTTTTCCAACCAGGGTCAGTATTTGCACCGCGACTTCACATTCTTTCGCTTGTCAGCAGAAATAGCAGGCACCTTACTCTACCTGGCGAATGCTGCAATTTCTGATAACAACGTGGATACCTCCGGCAAGTATGTGCTGTTCGGTACAAACTATGCAAACTTCGTGCGTTTCGAAGGTGATATCAGGCATTATTTCCAGTTCACACAGAACCGGTCTCTGGTTTTGCGTGGCGCCGCAGGAATAGCCATTAACTACTGGAACTCTGATGTGATTCCGTATATCAAACAATTTTATCTGGGTGGTACAAGCAGTATGCGCGCCTGGAGTGTGCGCTCTCTGGGCCCTGGTTCTTATAAGGACACTTCCAACTTCTACAACAGTGCAGGCGATATTAAACTGGAAGCAAATGCTGAATACCGATTTAACATTTTCGGGCGCATGGATGGTGCGGTCTTTCTCGATGTAGGCAATATCTGGCTCAGGAAGTATGATCCGAATAAACCCGGTGCCAGTTTCGATTTCAATACCTTTTTGCAGGAATTTGCTTTAGGAACAGGAGTGGGCTTTCGCTTTGATTTTACGTACTTCATCCTGCGCCTGGATGTAGCGACGCCGCTATATGATCCGGCTTATCCCCAGGGAAGCAGATGGGTGATAAACAATTTTTCAAGCAGTGAAACTAATTTTCTGCAGGATAACCTGGCCTTTAACCTCGCTATCGGTTATCCATTCTGAACTGCAGGTTACTGGTGGGTTGCGTGATCCCGGATTATGCGGGTTAAGGAATTCTTACTGGGTACATTTTTTTACATCACTTGCTTTGAAATCCTATATCTATTTATGAAACGGTTACTGGA
>CAZGBP010000068.1:0-19462 GCA_964524035.1 uncultured Bifidobacteriaceae bacterium | reverse complement strand
CTACTCACTACTCACTACAATATCGGAGAAACCAATTTCGCAATTGCTTCTATCAGGTGTATCCATTTGCTTCGGTTCATCCAATCATCGGGCAATATTTCATCACTCTCATACAGGTCTTCAAGAAAGGCGGATTTCATTTGTTCGTTGGTTAGAGGGTCGTATGCAATGGCCACGGCTTCAAAGTTGAGGTCGAAGCTGCGGAAATCTATATTGGCAGTACCGATGATGCTGAGATTATTGTCTGCAATAATGGTTTTGGCATGAACAAATCCTTTTTTATACAGAAAGATGCGAACACCGGCACTCAGCAATTCACCATAATATGCTCTTGATGCCAGGTTCACAAAAGCGGAATCGGATTCGCCCGGAACGAGGATGCGTACATCCACACCTCCTAATGCAGCTTTTTTCAACGCAACCAAAATGCTCTCGCTAGGAATAAAATATGGTGATGTGATGTATAGTTCTTTTTTAGCCATGCTGATAGCCGTAAAAAAGGCCAGCATGATACTGGGACGGTCTGAGTCGGGGCCACTGGCAGCGATTTGCACTAATTGTTTTTTTTCAGCCGGAATATTATCCGGAAAGAAATCACGGATTATCGAAAGTGGTTTCTCCGTACAGAAATTCCAGTTGGAGAGAAACAAAAACTGCAGCGTGTACACTGCACTTCCACGTATCATGAGATGGGTATCGCGCCAGAAAAGTTGATTTGGTTTATTGTTGATATACCTGTCAGAAATATTTAGACCACCCAGGAAACCGACCTTGCCATCTATCACAATAATCTTACGGTGATCACGGTAATTATACCGATTTGCCAACAGGTAAAACTTGACTTCGTAAAACGGTAAGACCTCAACACCGGCCGCAAGTAATTCAGGAACAATCTTTTTGCGGATTGCATGGCTGCCAAAGTCATCGTAGATGAGGCGCACGCTTACCCCGGCTCTTGCCTTACGGATCAGTACTTCTTTAATACGGTTTCCAATATCATCATCATCATAGATGTAATACTCCATATGAATGGAATGTGTGGCCAGCTCAAGTTGCTCCAATACTTTGGGGAACTTTGCTTCCCCGTTAAAAAGTAATTCCAATTCATTATTATCACTCAGGGGAGAATAAAGGTCGTGTACCAATAAATCAACTATGTCTTCCTGGTTCCCGATAATGTCTATATTTTTTTTCTTCAGTTCCAAAGATTCATCCTGCCGCAGTTGGAGTGAAGCAAGCAGTGATTTATTTTCAAGCAGTTTGTTATGATAGAGTTTTCTTTTCCGGTAGTTAACCCCGAATGTGAAATAGATAATCATTCCAAATACCGGTACAAAAAAAAGCAACAGCAGGTAAGCTGATGTTTTAACGGAATTCTGTGTTTCTAAAATGATACGGATGGCAACGAATACCATGAGTGCCGTATAAGCAGCGGCAATCAGTAAGAACAGGTATTCGTTTTTCATGTAGTCTGCCGTAGAAATAAAGTGAAGATAGTGGTATGCATTGGATTTTTATTTGCAACAGCCCGGCACTGGAACCGGCTGGCATAAAGATAATAAGGCTCTTCTCTGCATTAGAGAAGAGCCTTATCAGTGATGCATCACAGCCCGACTACTGTTTTACAAATGATTTGCGTATTACTTTATCGTTACTGCGAATGAGAAGAATATAGGTGCCGGGAATCAGTGAAGCCACATCAATTGTTGCACTAAAGTGGCCTTCACCGGCTTGTAGTTGTTGATTGAAAACAATAGCTCCTTGCATATTCCTGATTTCAATCGTATGAGTGGAAGCTGGAATTACATCCCATGAAATGGTAACCTGGTTGCCGGCAGGATTTGGATAAATTACGTATTGGCTATCATCAGTTTGAAGAGGCCCTGACGATGTTTCGCGTGCATTGGAACCGCAGGAAATACTTCCCTGGCTGCATATTTGTTTAGACTGATAGTCGTAGTTCTTGGATTTCAGTTTCTTGATGTCATAGATAGTTCCCACAAATACATTTTCAATTGGCATGTTATAGGTAATGGGCAGGTTATCCGGTGGATTCTTGGGACAAAGATTGGTACAGGCAGCGCCGTTAAAATAGGTCTTCATCAGGTGCGCATCACTGAAGGTGGTAGCGGAATTGTCTACTGAAGAGAACAAGACAAGGCCGGGTTTTGACAAGGTATTTTCAACATAATCAATTCCGAAGCCTCCACCGAACTTCATCACATTATACAGGTAGTGTTCCATGCCGAATCCTGCAGCATCTGCTTTGTACACGCATTGCGTGGTGCCTGCAGGAGGTGATGCAGAGCCAAATAAATAATATTCAATGGCACCTGTCGGGCTTACTCTTTCTATAATATCCTGGCACCTGCTGGCAACGGGTGTTGCAGCAGTGCCCATATTGGCAATAAGCAGGTTGCTGAACACCGGAACAAGAGCCGGGGTTAGTTTCGTTATCAGCATTTTATACCCTGCAAAAGAAGTGGCCGTGCTTCTGTTTGAAAAGCCTCCGACAATTATGTGTCCATCGCTGGTGAACCTGCATGCGCGGAAGCGATCATCGCTTGCACCCGGACCCGGAGGACCTGCATCCATAATAACGGCGCCAAGTAATGCACCGGCAGCACTCAGGTTAAAAACAAGCCCATTGATGTTAGGCATGAAGAGTATGTCGTCGATATGTCCAACCACGTAGATCATGCCACTGGCCGGATCTTCACAAAGTTGGTTGGCAACACAGGTTGCATCAACAGGACCGCTGGTAGGATCAAAATTAAAGGTGAAGGCCCAAATAACGGTACCTGCAGCATCCACGCGTGCTACAAAGCAATCCGTGCGGGTAGTACCTGCAACAGAAGGTTTGGTGATGCCACAAATTAACCAGGTGCCCGGCACAAAAACAGATTTACGTATACAGAGTGCTATGTCGTTTCCGGAGGAAAAGTCGATTCGCCAGGCTGCGTTTACGGCTCCGGTGTTGGCGTGATTCACAATTAGTGCATCACCGCCGCCGGGCAGGGTAGCGCCGGTAATAGTGTTGTCATAAACTCCACCAACACCCATGTAACCTCCTGTACCTGATCCATCGGCTATTTCTGCAATCGAACAGCCCACTGAATTCATTAAAGGAGATCCCGATCCTGTATTACGAAACTCCAGCCCCCTGTTATTATTAATTATTGAACCGGCTTTATTGGTTCGTGTGAAACGGTACCGGTCGGCCTGGTTATGTGGCGCAGGCAGACCTGGATTGTTAAGAGAGGCGCCTACCCCAATGTAGTAATATTTGGCAGGTGAACCGGCGGCATAATTGTCGCGGGTGCGGATTCCGCTATTGTAAAAGTCTTCCCGGTATTGAGGGGTGGTGTAGTCGAAATTGTAAACGTCCTGGAAAAACTGGGCAGAAGCGCTCAGGCTTAACTGCAGTAAAAAGACAAGTGGAAGTGATCTCATGAGCATTGGTATTTAGGGTGAGGAAAAAAATCATAACATGAGAAAGTGGAGAGACCTCATAAATATACATCACGGGACAGGCCGTTGTCAAGTAAATAGTAAAAAAAATTAATTATATAATATTTGATTGTTGACCGGCTCAAATTCTAAGTTTTGCCTGAAGTCTGACAAAGGCGTGTATCCGGGAGCTCCATATTCTAACAGAGATAATGGATGAATCCTCTCCAGGCGGATAAGAGTCCGCTTTAGCCGTGCATTAATAATAGTATTTTTCTATGTGGAGAAACTATGTATGCAGGCATGTAAAGTCTCTACATAGTTGTGTACGAAAGCAGATACTTGTTTTCTCCTGTATTGCATAATGAACCGTGGATGAGCAAGTGGAACAATCTTCTCAAAACAATGTAGTTCTTCGTTCAGTCTTTGAATAAAGGCAGCATTTTTACTAGTACCAATGCAAATCAGCACTTTCCTGTTTGCGCCAAGTGAAACTTGCTGACTGAATGTTGATTTAACAAAAGGAGTGACCTCCTTCAGGAGTATTTTATCATCATAATAATTGTAGTTTTTTTCTCCCTTCATAAATCCCAGCGGACACACAGCGCTCATATAAAAATGCCGGTAGAAACTACCTGCGCCGCCAAATGCATCTATCATCCTATACATAAACTCGCTTGATAATTCGCGGTGATTACCAAGGTTATTCTCAATGCCACAACTGCTTCGTAATGCTACCGGATCTGTAAAGGAAATACCGGTAAGGCCACCGCCTGCCCGGCCGGGGTTAATACCCATAAGAAAAATCCTTTCGCGCTGATCGTCAAAATATTTTCGGAAGAAGAGGCTGACGATCTCCTTAACTTCAGGGTGTTGATATGGATTGAGAACCTGTATTTCAGGTTGGGTAAGTAATGGTAACCGGAGCGTTGCAAAGAATGCAATCGCTTTATCTGCAAAAGTTGAAGTGGAATCCTCCATGTTCAGGGTGTGTGCTTTCTTTTAGCGATGATCCGCCAGACAATTAACAAAAACCCTGCGACAAGCATACCTGCCAGGAGGGGAAGCAAAACTGCAATCAGCGACAGTGCTGCAGCGCCCATTGTTTCGCCGGAAGCCACGATAAAATTTGCAGCCCCACCACTCACCATTGTTGATTTGGCTCTGAGCAAAGCAGTAGAAATGCTGATCAATCCGGCTGTGCCTCCACCGGCCATGATGGCAATGGTCCACCTGGTAACCGTTTCCAGTTCGGGATTAGTTGAAGCCAGTACCAATGTACCTGCAATAACTGAAGATGGTATAGTAATGCCATCTAAAAAGTTGTCTAACCAGGGAACAAAGTAAGCGACGATTTCTATTAAGGAGGCACTCCCAAATGCAATGATAGCCGGCCAGGATGAAAGCCATTCGAAATGAGGGCTGATTTGAAGTTCACCAAACCGGGCAAACAGCGAGAGTGCAAACAATGGCAGAAATACCCGCAACCCGCATGCCGCACTTAATCCGACACCCAGAAGAAAAGGGATGAGATATTGCTGAATAAAGGGCATGGAATGAAGGTACAAAAAGCGGGCTTTTCTATTCAGGTGTTACCGTTTAATTAATTGATGCGGCAAGTTGGCAATATCATAGATCACTAATCGCTGGTTTAAAAGGAACATTCAGGATACCGACGTGAGCAGCGACAGATCTTTTGTGATGATTGATAAATTTCTCCTGTATGCTGTTATTTTTGCATTTCATGTTACGTTGTCTGGTTACCGGTATTTTCTGTTTTTTGTATTCTGTTTCGACGTTTGGGCAACAGCAACCTTTCCGGCTGCAATCTGTGTCGTTTTCATTCTTAAATGAAAACGTTTCTTTTCCATCTGTTAAACTGTTTGAAAATCCGGTTCATCCCGGAATAGCAATCGGAGCCGCATTTCCTTTTGCCGGTGGCGCGCATTCTTCCTTTTCGTTCAGTCCTGAATTACTTTTTTATTACCATCAACAACATGAAAATGCCATGCTTTTAAACTGTCCGGTTAACTACCACTACCGTTTTAATTTCGGTATGGCAATAGGTGCAGGCATTGGTATGGGTTACCTGCATACCTTCAGTAACCAACAAGAGTACAAGCCCGTTAACGGTTCCTATTCTTTGTCAAATGGCTTAGGTAAGCCGCAATTTGCGGTTACAACAGGCGTGAATCTATCATACAAATTTTTAAAAGAAAAAAGTCATCCGGTGGATTTGTTTATTGCATACACTTTTATGGTTCAGTTGCCCTATGCAGCACCCATCGGAATCCCATTGTTGCCACATACCATTTTTCAAATCGGAACGCACTGGTATTTATTTCCATGAAGACATTTTATTCATTTTTCATTTCAGGAATTTTGTTGCTTGCTTCATGCAACAAAGAAGAAAGTATAGGTACATCAGCCTATGATTGTATCATCGCCTATGACGACAGCAGTGCCATGCATCCAAAGGCAGAAGATTTCCAGCAGTTTGTTGATGAAAAGATCTTGCAGGGTTTTCCCGGCATGATCTTGCTTGTTAAGGATAGTGAAGGACTCTGGACAGGGTCGGGAGGAATGGCAGATCTGTATAATGAAATCGAGATGAAGAAATGTAACATCAGCCGCATCGCAAGTATCACCAAGAATTTTACCGCAACAGCTATCTATCAGTTACAGGATGAAGGAAAACTTAAAGTTGATGACCTTGCAGCAAAATACCTTGCTGCGGACCTTGTAAGTAATCTGGATAACCTGGAGGAATGTACCATCCGGCAATTGATAGATCATACCTCCGGCATCTATGATTATGATTCAGACCTTATGTATAACCTGGATGGAATCAATCATCCGGACCAGGTATGGTCGAAGGAAAAATCACTTTCATACGCTTTTGGTAAACCGGCATTGTTTCAGCCCGGCACAGCATACAGCTACTGCAATACCGGGTATATTTTGCTGGGAATGATTGTGGAAGCATTGGAAGGTAGGGCAGTACAGGAGGTGATGCAGGAAAACATTTTCATTCCCTTAGCGATGGAGCAAACGTTGTTTCCAAAAGACTACAGTCATCCTGATGGCATCGTAGCCGGATATGATAACCGGCATGGCGACGGTAAACTGATAAACTCGGGCAAATATGCATTTGGCTACTATACAGATGGCGGCATAGTAACAGGGGTGTATGATTTGTTTCTGTATATGAAGGCATTGTATGCCGACCAGGTACTAATCAGTGATGCTTCATTACAGCAGATGGTAGCTCCAAATGGTTTTGAAAGTACAGAACCCAATGCCAATATCATAGCGGGAGGTCCGGTTTTATGGCAAACGGAATTTGGTTTAGCATACACCAACAGCGGAGGTCAGTATGGATACCGGTCCTTTATGATTTATTTTCCTTCGTCTGATATCTATGGGGTGTTGTTATTCAATTCGAGCTTGATCGAAGATGATGAACTTTTTTATGCCGCGCAGGAAGAGCTGGTTCAATTGTTATTCAATTAGCAGGAATAAAAAACGGTGAATCAATTACGATTCACCGTTCTTCAACACGACTGCAATTCAAACCAATTATTTCTTAATCAGCACCGTCGGCTTTTGCCGCTTCTACTGCAAAATTTCCGACAGTAATGCCTGTAGCTAATCCTACTTCACTATCGAACCGGTAATGGATGCGGGCATAAATGCGTGAATTCATTGCATCTTCTGCCCATTTGGTGAACTGGGCAGATCCATCAGGGAAAAAGTAAGTCAATACCGCACAACCTGCACCTGAGAAAGTAGAGTGACCGGAGGTATAGGAGGGAAAACTTGGAATTCCTATAATAGTTGTAATGGATTCATCTGCTCCTGATGGCCTTGGGTAATGGTAGTAGTATTTGGCATCCCAGCAACTGATGCCTGCGTCTTCAATAGCCATATTCAGATAGGCAAATACCCGTGCTGTCCTAAGCGGATTCAACTGATCTTGTAAAATGTACTCTTTGGCAAACCTGTTCCAATGTCCCGGCGGCGTATAGGTACCAGGGCCATCTGACCAGAAATAAGCGATATCTGCTTCTTCTTTCGAGAGGTTTTTCATGTATCCTTTCAGTTCATCGGTTGCCGCAAGAAACTCAGGAGAGCCGGGTGCAGGAGGTGGTGCAGGCCGGACAGACTCAACGCTGGGCAGGTACCAGGTTTTCACTTTACTGAATAATGGGGTGAGGCCAACCGGTCGTTCAGGTATTTCCAGATTTTTCCAATACCAGCCAAAGTTTGCAATGGCGGCATTTTTTATAGAGTCAGAAATTGGTTTTGGTGTCTGGGCATTTTTCATCCCATCTGTTTTAGCACGGTCAATAAATTTTGCAGCAACAGCGCGTCCCAGTTCGTCGCCTGCGGTTACATCACTGGCTACATTCATTCCTGCCCACATGCGCACATTCTTCAACTCTTGTGACTTCTGCAGGATATAATCTTTTTCCAATGGAAACATAGCCGTAAGAACTACCTCTGCAACAGCGGCAATGGCGGCATCTTCTGATGGATAACCAGGCAGGTCATTCTCGGGTAGTAAGGTAACAATGGAAGCATCGGCCTTAAATGGAGCTGGCCGGTTATAAGTGTATTTCTGGTTCCAAACAGAAATCAATGCATCGAATGATGCTGCGCCCCAGTAGGCATACATGCGACATGTATATTGCGGATGTGCAAATGGGAAGTAAGGATACTGCCCCGGATTTGCGGGATCAGGAGCAGGATAGCTGCCATCCGGATTGGGAGTTGGCGGCATATTGTACTTGGCAGCCATCTCGCTGGCAATTTCATTCCAACGTACGAGCGAGTTTGTTCCCCAGTATTCAATTGCTTTTTTCTGATCATCGGTGAGGTTGTTCATCAACGATTTTATGTTGGCCAATTCATCCTGGTAAGTTTCAGATGTGATATCGGCCGGTGCTGCAACAGTAATCTCGCTGCCGCTGGACAGCAATACGGGTTTCCAGGTGCCACCATCTTCGTCAAGTTTGGTAAAAGTGTAAGGTTGCATGCTGATGCCTGTAGGAATATCCTGGTTGCAGGAATGCAGAAACCCGGCCATTGTAATTATCAGTATTGTCGCAGGTATTATATTTTTCTTCATGTTACTTAAGTTGAAAGTGTTTTTTTTGAATTAGTTATTCGCTTTATTCCAAAGAGAAAAATAGTAGCTGACACTTCCGCCAATGGATGTTGTCTGGCCCACATTCCTTCCGGTGAGCACATAACTACCGGAAGCATGAATACCCAGTCCTTTTACGACAGAAGGATAGTAATGAAAAGCCGCTCCGATATTCGTCATGTCCATATTATTGGAGGGGAAACCCATATCCTGAACGCGTATATCAAATCCGCCAAGCGTGCTCAATCCACCATAAAAGGCTTCGGCTCTAAAGGCAGCATCGGCTGTTTCATAACCAATGATAGCCGAATAATCGATGGCATCCGGCATATCCACTTCGTTACTGAAGTAAGCTTGTGTAGTATAATAGTAATCGCGTGGCAGGGTGCAACTGCTGCGCAGGTTATAACCGGCCTGCACCCTGGCAAAAAATCCTTTGTTGAGTTTGTACTGCACAATAGGTCTTAATGAACCTTCCGTACAACCTAATCCGATGCTGTATGCATAATCTGGAACATAATCGCTTATGGGAGTGGAGAAACCTACCGTTGCAAGTAGGTTAAGTCTCCCGGGACCCAATTCGATGTCCAGTGCATCTACTTTTACTGCCAGGTTCAGGTTTTGAAAACCTTCCGTGCCTTCAATCTGACCAGCACTCGGGCGGGTAATAATATATGACAGCCCGCCCATGAAATTTATGCGGTCTGTTATGCCAAGCGCAAACATGGGAGCAATAGAATGCTTGGTAAGTGTTCCTATGTTGCCGTTTTCTCTCTTTTTAGTGCCTTCCCAGTATTTATTCCAGGAATCATGATGATACGCAAGATCAAGGCAGAGCTGGCCTTTATTCATCATAATTGCATCGGTAGGTGTTTGGGCATAATTTTTCTTTACCGGCAGCATCATGACGGCAAGCAGCATAATGGTAAACGTAAGAATGGTAATGCCGTTTTGTTTCATTTTGAGTATGGTTGTTGATAATGGGCAAAGATATTTTAGTTGCAATAGTATGAATCATGCTTATGAGGTCGTTAACAAAGATTTACATTCTGTTAAGGTGTGGCAAATACTAACGGAACAAGGCTGCGGGATTTTCCTGGCGCTCACTCCGGAACCTGCCGGCTTCCTGATTGCTGAAGAAATGCAACGAAGCCTTCAGTCAGGTCAGGCTTTGCTTTTGCGGAAATGTTACCGGGAAGCCTTTAGACCAGTGGAATGTTTTGATAATAGACAATCGATTTCAATCCCAGGAAGCCGTTTTTTCCTTTAAGAGATCGACAAAGGTAAATCTGACAAAATCATGACAAACAATATTTCTCCGGTTAGCTTTATTGCTATTATTTACACCACCAAAGTAGCGTAACCGGGCCGGCCGTTCCGGATTTCTGGAATAAGCTTTGGAAACATTGCTTCGCTTTTTATTGCATGATTTTGAAATTTGGGGAAAATGATGAAATGACTGCTTAAATTGCATCAGGATGAAAAAGCAGAATTGAAGATATTTAGCAATTTTCTAAGAGGATTCTGTTTAAAGCGAAGGGTCAGACTTTAATTCGGAATCCTGATAGGAAACTTCAACATCATAGATATTCAGACTAAAAAATAGGTTAAACATGACTACCGGTGATCACGTATCAAAGCATGCACCTGCCAAACAGAATAAATCATCAGGCGGGCAATGGTTGAAGCGAATTGGAATAGCCGGATTCTTATTCTTCCTGATAAAGGGGATCTTATGGCTGGTGCTGTTAGGCCTGGTCGTTTTCGGAATAGTGGACAAGGAAGCTATGAATACATTCCGGGAATGGTTACCCTTTTAACCTGATTTATATATTATTTCCTACTGCTGTTTTTTTAATCCTCCTGTTTTTTTGAATAAACAGATGCCGGTTGCTGTCAGCCTGCTTAGCCAAAAAAGTGGAATCTGTTGCCATAGGCTGTTAAAAAAGTTATCGGAGTGGTACTGCATTGCATCTGATTCGTAAATGGCTGTTGCAATCATTTTGTTAATGATATTTAAAATTCCCTGAAATGTTAGCATGCACCTTCACTGCTTTCTATTTTTGAGTGGAGCAAAAGAAATGCATCTGAAACGGTATGCATTGGCCTCGGAGTTTCTTCATTGATACCGGTAAAAGCAGGGCGAGTCTGAGCAAATAAATTATCATGCATGAGTAGCACAGATACTTCAGGTACTACTATTAAACAAATAGGAAGGCTCACGGCTGCTCTTGCTATATTCCTTGTTTTATTAATGATCAGGTATGCTGCAGCCCAGACTACCGGACACAGGATAACGGGTAATATAACCGATGAATCCGGAAAGCCTCTAAGCAATGCCAGCATTGTGATTCTGGAAAACGGGAAAGGCGTGTACTCCGACAATAACGGGCAATTTACCATCAAGAATCTTGCTCCCGGAAAATATACCTTGAAGGTTAACTTATTGGGATACCTGCCGGCAACCACGGAGGTTACGGTTGCGGCAGGCAATACGGCTTCTGTAACTATTAAGATGGAAGTGAATGCAACCATACTCACTACGGTTGTAGTGGAAGCGGAACGAGAAAAGGAAACGATACAGCGCCTGGATGATGTGGAGGGCACTTATTTGATTGCCGGTGTTAAAAATGAGGTGATCGGATTAAAAAATTCAGATGTGAATGTTGCCCAGAATTACGCCCGTTCTGTTTTTGCTAAAGTACCCGGCGTATTTGTATACGAGTATGATGGCTCAGGCAATGCGGTGAATGTTTCCACCAGGGGATTAGATCCACACAGGAGTTGGGAGTTTAATATCCGGCAAAATGATATCATCATCAACTCAGATTTATATGGATATCCTGCCAATCACTACAATCCTCCCATGGAAGCATTGGAAAGAATTGAGTTGATCAGGGGATCAGCAGCTTTGCAATACGGAGCCCAGTTTGGTGGCATGCTTAACTATGTTTTGCATGCTCCTGATACTTCAAAGCCTTTCACTTTTCATACACAGGTTTCCCGCGGATCTTTTAATTTCATCAACACCTTTACAGAAGCCGGTGGTAAAGCAGGTAAGCTCCAGTATTATGGTTTTTACAACCATCGTTCTTCAGACAGTTACCGCGATAATGCAGCATATTATTATGATGCCTGGCATATTGATCTCGGCTATCCTATTTTAAAAAATATGTGGGTGAAAGCGGAAGTCAGTCATATGAATTATCTGAATAAACTACCCGGTGCACTTAACGATTCCATGTTTCATGAAAATCCTCAACAAGCTGTACGAAGCCGTAATTATTATAATCCCAATATTTATGTACCCGGCTTAAACCTGAACTGGGATATCTCAAAACATACTGCGGTTAATTTCATAGTGTCTGCCGTATTGGGTGATCGCAACAGCGTGCAATGGCTGGGGCTCGCTACAACTCCTGATACGTTCAATACACAAATAGGTTCTTATAATCCAAGACAGGTAGATATTGATGATTTTAACAGTTACAGTGCAGAGGCCCGCATCATTCATACGTATAATTTTTTTCAACAGGAAAATAAACTGAATGCCGGCTATCGCTTCATTCATAACAATCTCCATCGCAGGCAACAGGGAACCGGCACTACGGAGTTTGATTATGACCTGACGGTAGTTTCTGATCCCGAATTCAAGCGTGATATCAATTATATCTCAATGACGAATGGCTTCTTTGTAGAAAATCTATTTCAGCTAACCAATAATTTTTCCGTGACGCCCGGCGTCCGGCTTGAACTGGGAAAGTCTGACCTGGAAGGAAAGATTGTATATATATCTGACAGCGATCTTCCGCAAACGATTGATCATAACTACCTTTTACTCGGTATCCGGGGCGAATACAAGTTCGACAAATCAAATAATCTTTATGGTGGCTGGTCGCAGGCTTATCGCCCGATGATTCTTAAAGATATTGTTCCCGCAACCACCTTCGATGTAATCGATCCTGATTTGAGAGATGCTACCGGCTACAATGCTGACCTGGGCGTGAGGGGAGGAATTGCCGAATGGTTCTCCTATGATGTTAGTGCGTTTGCCGTTCAGTACAACGACCGTATCGGAACATTGGTAGAACAAAATGATACCGGGGCCACATACTTCTTCAAAACAAATGTGGGCAATTCACTCAACGTTGGATTGGAAGTGTTCGCCGAAGTTTTTCCCTTTGATCCCGGAAACTTTGCAAAATGGATTCAGGGATTCTCCGTCTATACTTCTTCCGCTTACATGCATGCACGTTACACAAAAGGAAATGTAGTTTCAAACGGACAGAATACCGATATCAGCGGGAATAAAGTAGAAACCGTACCTGACTGGAATATCCGTTGCGGTATTTCCTACCGGTACAGTGGATTTTCCGCATCACTCATGTGCAACTACGTCAGTGAAGTATTCACTGATCCTTTAAATACGGTAGAACCCAATGCCAGCGGCACTTTGGGTATTGTACCCCAATACCACATCTGGGATTTGAATGCAGCCTGGTATTATAAACGTTTTAATGTGAAAGCCAGCATTACCAATCTTGCAAACCGCTCCTATTTCACCAAACGACCAACATTTTACCCGGATCCCGGTATCTGGCCGTCTGACGGCCGCTCATTTACACTTTCATTTGGCGTCAGGATCTGACCAGCATCTGATAGGTGAAAAGTAAACGTTCACAGCCAGGTATTACTCAGTAGCAATACCGGTTTTCTTCTATCATTTTGTCGGCTATGCGTCTCCGGGCATTCTTGCAATTGAACGGCTCCTGCTTGGTATATCGCTTCAGGCCAATCAGCATCATTTTTAATTCATCTCCGTCAGCAAATGATTCCAGGGCATTCCTTCCTGCATTTTCCAGCCGTATTACCGCATCATGCAGGTGTACATGCAGGATGTCGTCAAGCAGGGTAACATCCTGTCCCATTCCATGCAATTTCTGAATACGTAACAACAATGACTCACAGGTGTATATTTCCGCAAGCATATCTGATACATTCATCAGTATCTCTTGTTCACTTTCAAGCGCCATCATAAGCTTTTGAACCGCTCCACCTGCCACCATTAACGCTGCTTTCTTCATGTTTTTCAGCACCATTTTCTCGTGTGCATATTCCCCTTCATCCAGTCCTGAAAAATCCGGTACCGACATCAGTTCTTTTTGAATGGCCATGGCAGGCGTCATCAGGTCGAGTCGGCCTTTCAGAGCGCGCTTCAAAAGCATATCAACAGACAACAGCCTGTTAATTTCATTAGTGCCTTCGAAAATCCGGTTGATTCTTGCATCGCGGTAAGCGCGTGCCGGAAGATATTCTTCAGAAAAACCAATGCCACCATGCACCTGAACGGCTTCATCCACTATATAATCAATCATCTCGGATCCAAGCACTTTCAGTAATGCACATTCAATGGCATATTCTTCCGCTGCGCCCATCAGTGCTTCATGATATTGCTTTCCTTCAGCAACCAGGCCGACTTTAAGATGCTCAATATCATGGGCGGTCCGGTACAAAGCCGACTCCACTACAAAAAGCCTGATGGCCTGTTCTGCCAGTTTGTATTTTATTGCACCAAAGGAAGCAATGGATTTCTTGAATTGCTCACGCTGCGTGGCATATTGAATCGTGGTATCGCATAATCGTCTTCCGCCACCTACTGTAGCGGCTGCAAGTTTCAACCTGCCGATGTTTAGGATGTTAAATGCAATCAGGTGGCCTTTTCCGGCTTCACCCAACAGGTTTTCTACAGGAATTTTTACATCCTGAAAAAAAATCTGTCTCGTCGACGATCCTTTAATTCCCATCTTTTGCTCTTCCTCTCCACGTGATAATCCCGGAGTTGCCGCTTCCACGATAAATCCGGTAAACTGCTCACCGTTTATTTTGGCGAACACTATAAAGAGGTCGGCAAAACCTCCATTGGTGATCCACATTTTCTGGCCATTTATGATCCAGTGTTTTTTATCATCACTCAATACAGCTTTAGTTTTTGCTGCCAGTGCATCGGATCCGGAACCCGGTTCTGTCAGGCAATATGCGGCTTTCAGCGTGCCGGCAGCCAGTCCGGGAAGGTATTTTTTCTTCTGCTCTTCCGTACCGAAATAAAGTATTGGCAAAGTGCCAATGCCTGAATGTGCCGACATGGAAACAGCCAGCGAACCTGCATCTCCTGTTGCTGCTGTAAGAAAGGTTGACGTGACAAAATCTTTGCCGAAGCCACCATATTCTTCCGGAATAGAGGCGCCCAGGAGCCCAAGGTCACCCGCCTTTTTTATCATGGCTACGGCCAGTCCGGATTCCTGCTTTTCAATACGTGCATCGTTTGGATAAATTTCATTCACCACATAATCACGTGCCATTTGCACCATCATTTGTTGTTCTTCATTGATCTCTTCCGGAACAAAAATGTCGGATGGCAACGTCTCCTTTATCAGGAATTCTCCTCCTTTGGTAACTTGCAGTGTGATGGTTTCAGTGCCCATGGTACATGATTTATGTGTTGGAAATATGAATGATGTTTTCTCTAAAACGGAAATGGTCTTCAATCAAAGATGAACGCAGCAAAGCCTGCATTGCTGCGTTCATCCGGCATGGCTATTTTTTTACTTCCTTCTTTGCCGTTGCCTTTTTCGAAGGCTCACTTTTTACAACCCTGGTTACAGTTGCTTTTTTTGTTTTGGCTTTCACAGCGCTTTTTTCTTTTGCCTTCAGAATATGCGCATAATGGTGTTCACCATGCCAAACATACATGGCCAGAATCTCTTTCAGCTTGTAACTGAACTGGTGTTCAGGATGGTAGAATACCTTTTCGAAATCCTGGTCACTCATTGATTTTAACAGGATGGCCCAACGCTTATGCAAATTGAAAAGAAGGTCGAAGGACAGGGCCGGGGGAGCATTTTTTGCATCTTCCAGGTTAGCCCATGCCTGCTGATCGTAAGGCTTAATGGTTGGTGTATCTTCCGTAAGTGCAAGGCGAAAACGAATATAAGCATTGATGTGGCTGTCTGCCAGATGATGAATTACCTGGCGAATGGTCCAGCCATCCTGGCGGTAAACCAGGTCCAGCTGTTCTTTTGTTAATCCGGTTATGATCCTCTTTAACTTGCCGGGGAATTCGTCAATCTTACGGATCAACTGTTGAATTTCGTCTGGTGTATACGTTTTGCCAAACTCAAACATCCCGATTGGAAATCTTGCTTGCTGCATTTTGTCAGCTTCAATCACTGTGTTCATTTTTTGATTTATTGTTTAGGTTAAAAAATTATTAGCGGTTCTTTTTAATAGTTTATCATTAACCAGCCTGCCTGATCAGGCTATCGCTTCAATTACGCCGGCAATACCCTGACCGCCACCAACACATGCTGAAACGATGCCGTACTTCTTTCCGGTACGATGCAATTCATTAATCAGTTGAACAGTGAGTTTTGTCCCGCTACATCCCAGCGGATGCCCTAATGCAATAGCGCCTCCATTTACGTTTACCCGCATGGGGTCCATCTCAAGTGTCCGCATCACGGCAAGCGCCTGAGTTGCAAAAGCTTCATTCAGTTCGATGGCATCAATGTCATTCAATTTCATATTTACTTGCTTCAAAGCTTTTGGTATGGCTTCAACAGGGCCAATACCCATAATGCGCGGGTTTACACCGGCCGAGGCACAACTTACCAATCGTGCAATGGGCTTCAGCCCCAGCTCAGTAACCATCCTTTCACTCATTACAATTACAAAAGACGCTCCGTCTGAAGTCTGTGATGAGTTTCCTGCGGTTACCTGTCCGCCTGACTTAAAGGCAGGCTTTAATTTGGCGAGTGCTTCCAGCGTTGTATCGGCGCGCGGCCCTTCATCAGTATCTACCACCCAGCTCCTGGTCTTGCGCTTACCGTTTTCTACGGTAACTTCTTCAACGGTAATTGGTACAATCTCCTTTTTAAACTTACCGGAGGTGATGGCGTTGATCGCTTTCTGATGCGACTGATACGAGAATAAGTCGGCGTCTTCGCGGGTAATCTGGTAATCCTGAGCCACTTCTTCTGCAGTAAGTCCCATACCCAGGAAATATTCTGCATGCGCTTTTGCTACATTATAATTCGGAACGGTTTTCCAGCCCATGGTTGGCACGAGTGACATTGATTCCGCTCCGCCCGCAATAATGCATTCTGCCATTCCGCTGCGGATCTTCGCTGTTGCCATAGCAATAGCTTCCAGTCCGCTTGCACAGTAACGGTTAATAGTAACAGCCGGCACGCTCACTGGCAGAGCCTGTATGGCAATCCACCGAGCGATCTGCAAACCCTGCTCTGCTTCAGGAACAGCGTTACCGACAATCAGGTCGTCCACCCTGGCCGGATCCAGTTGCGGAGTATCCGCCAGTAATTTGCGTATCACCTGCACAGCCAGATCATCGGGCCTCATAAATCTGAAACCGCCTTTTTTAGCTTTGCCAACTGCGGTGCGGAGGCCGGAGAGGATGAATGCGTCTTGCATACTTTTTTGGTTAGATGCTATTGGTTATTTTGAGTTGATTGCTTTTGTATTGAGAAATGACTTAGGACTTAAGATGTAAGACTTAAGATGTAAGACATGTTAATCGGGATTTGATTTTAGGACTCTAAGTTGTTTTTTTGAAAAGTGAAAGTCATATTTTGCCATTGTTGAATCTTTGAAATTATTGTTTCACAGGTCTCATTCGAGATATATTTTCTTCTTTCAGAAATTATTAACTGTGTAATCAACTCATTGCTTGATCCAAGGGCGATGTTTATGAAATTGCTGAAATCTTTTTTAGTTCTTCTCCCGGCCCCTTCTGCAACATTTGAAGGCATCCCAATTGCAGCCCGTCTCGATTGAGACTGAAGACAAAAAACCTCCTCTTTCGGAAATTCTGAGGTAACTACATAAACTTCATCAACAATATCCATTCCCAACTGCCATATTTTTAACTTCCTAAAATTATGTTCCATTTCTAATCACTTTTTATACATTAATATAATATATATCGCTTTCTTAATCTCTGAATCTTCATTAACAAGTCTTAAGTCATTCGTCTTAAGTCATTCGTCTTAAGTCTTTCACTTACATTTTATGTCTTCCTCCCACTAATTCCTCAACACCTTCCCCGTATTCAAAATCGATTGCATTCGTTCCATCGATTTTTTTGTAGTAGCTAATGATAAAAAGGCTTCGCGTTCCAGGTCCAGTAAATATTGCTCACTCACATAAGTTGGTGAGGTGAGGTCGCCACCACACATTACATAGGCCAGTTTCTCCGCAATCAAACGGTCGTGCTCAGAAGCATAGTTCCCGTATTGCATGGCTACAATTCCTGCATAGAAGGCACTCAGGGCGTTTCTTCCTAAAACATAAATATCAGTACGCGGCGCGGGCATGGTATAACCTGCTCTCACCATCTCCAGTACTTTCTGTTTTGCATCTGCTATCAGTCTTTTTTCATTGATACTGATCTCATCAATGCCCTTTCTGAAAATATCCATTTCAAAGGCCTCCGCTGCGCTGGTGGCTACCTTGGCTGTGGCAATATTCATAAACCGCTTCTGCAATTCAGGAAATTCAATTTCCCCTTCCTGGTAAGCATTGCTGGCGCGCAAAGCCATTTCTTTGCTGCCGGCGCCTGCAGGAATAATTCCAACACCAAACTCAACAAGGCCAATGTAGGTTTCCGCTGCCGCCTGAACACGGTCTGCATGCAGGCAAAATTCGCATCCGCCTCCCAGGGTGAGGTGATGGGGAGCGACGACAACCGGAATGGAAGAATAGCGAATGCGCATGGAAGCATTCTGAAACATCTTACAAGCCATGCTCAATTCATCATACTCCTGTTCAATAGCAAGCATCAGCATCATGGCCAGGTTGGCACCGGCCGAAAAATTTTCTCCCTGGTTCCCAATTACCAGCCCGGCGAAATTCTTTTCCGCCAATTCAATGGATTTTGGAATGGCATCGAGCACTTCTCCGCCAATGGTGTTCATTTTTGTTTTGAACTCCAGGTTCAGGACACCATCACCAATGTCAATAAGGTGTGTGCCGCTGTTCTTCCATACGATATTGTTCGAAAAATTTTCCAGGATGATGAAAGCATCAGAACCGGGAATATTCTTGTAGGAAGAGGAGGCAATGTCATAATATTTTCTCTTGCCATCCTCTACTTTGTAAAATGAGGTATGACCTTTCTCCAGCATTTCATATACCCACTTCGCAGCACGCTGCCCATTCTTCTCCATTGCCTGCACCGTTTCAGCAAGCCCCATGGCATCCCAGGTGGCGAACGGCCCGAGTTCCCAACCGAAACCGGCATTCAATGCATCGTCAACCCGGTAAATATCATCAGCGATTTCCGGAATCCGGTTCGAAACATATTGCAGTAACCCAAAGAAAAACTGGCGGTAAAACTCTCCGGCTTTGTCTTTTCCGTTTACGGCAATCTTCATCTTCTGCTTCAGGTTATCCGTTTGTTTAAGCTGATCGATGGTTGCAAATTTTGTCTTGGCCGGAAGGCCATATTCCATTGTCTTGATATCCAGTGAAGGATAAACCGTTTTGCCGTCGCGTTTCTCCTTTTTAAAGAAACCCTGACCGGTCTTATCGCCCAGCCAGTTGTTCTTCACCATTTGATCCAGCCATGCCGGGATAAGAAAAAGATTGCGTGCTTCATCATCAGGACAGGCTTCATATACAAACTGTGCAACTTTTACAAGGGTATCGAGGCCTACCACATCGCTGGTTCTGAATGTGGCGGATTTCGGACGGCCGATAGCCGGGCCGGTCAGTGAATCGATTTCCTGAACGGACATGTCCAGTTTCTGCATCAGGTGAAAAATCTGCATAATGGCATAAACCCCAATA
>CAZGBP010000067.1:0-19636 GCA_964524035.1 uncultured Bifidobacteriaceae bacterium | reverse complement strand
AAGATGAATGAAATGTAGTACACCCGATAGTCAATACCGGATGCAGCTGTTAATTTTTTTTGTTATTTCGGTGAATTTCGGTCTCTCCTCAAATACATTAGACTAAAATCAACTAACCAAAAAGCAGATCTACGATGAAACTATCCTTTACCTTCCTGTTGCTTTGCTGTTCCCTGCAAATGGCAGTGGCCCAGTTCAGTTATGTTAATCCCGTTCCCGGATCGAAATACCACAATCCGCAGGCTACCATTATCCTCAGGAACGGATCACTGCTCGACAGGGCAACCGTTGCGGATAAAAGGCTTATAGAAATTAATGGTTCAGTGAGCGGAAAGCATACCTGGGTTGCAAAACTGGCCGACGATGATAAATCGGTCATTATACAACCTGACGAGGTTTTTGAATATGGCGAAACAGTTACTGTAAAGGTAAACAGCGTATTAAAAAAGCAACTCGGGGGAACAGTGGAAGGCGCTTCTTTTTCATTTGATATCAGAAGTAAACCAACGCCGGAAGACGAAAAGATATACCGGGATATGAGACTGCAGGCATTTATCGAAGACTTTGGTTACAATCCCTATGAACAAGCTGAGAAAGAAATTACGTATCCGCTTGACTCCATGCCAACGTATGTGATCAACGTTAACAACAATCCCGCGCCGGGCCGTATTTTCTACCGGAATAAGGAAGATCAGACCGGTCCCGTGCCGGGCACCAATTCATTTGCTACCATTATTGAAAACGATGGCACCATCTTTTGGGCCCGCGACCTCGGACAGTTTGGCGCAGATTTCAAACTGAATGAAAACGGGTATATGACCTACTTTGCTGATACGGCACAATGGATGATACTCGATTCTAATTATAACCTGATCGATTCCGTACGATGCAAAAACGGGTATGAAATGGAAACACAAGGTCATGATGTGATGATGTATCCTGACGGACATGTTTTCCTGATGGCGTATAATACGCAAACCATAGACATGACTGCCTATGGAGGAGTGCCTAATGCCAAGGTGCAGGGGCTCATTATTCAGGAACTGGATGCTAACCGGGATCTTGTATTTGAATGGCGAAGCTGGGATCATTTTCTTTTTACCGATGCCAATGCCTACACCCCGCTTACCAATCTCATTGTGGATTATGTGCATTGTAATTCTATAGAACGGGATTTCGACGGCGACATCATGATCTCCTCCCGTAATATGGATGAGCTAACCAAGATTGACCTGGAAACCGGTAATATCATTTGGCGAATGGGTGGCGAAAACAACCAGTTCACCTTTGTGAACGATAATATTCCGCAGCACTTCTCCGCACAGCATGACCTTCGCCGTTTGCAGAATGGAAATATCCTGTTGTTTAACAATGGAAACTATTTAAACCCGCTGATTTCCAGTGCAAAGGAATATGCGATTGATGAGGTGAATAAAGTGGCTACCCTTGCCTGGTACTATGAGCATCCGGATGTAAATGGAAATAAAGTATATGGAGCCGCAACCGGCAATGCACAACGGTTAGCCAATGGCAATACCCTCATCAACTGGGGTTTGATCAAGCCGGGCGTAGGCATACCCAATCATACAGAAGTGGATGTAAACAAGAATATCGTTTGGGAAATGACTTTTGAATCCAGCCAGCAAAAATGCTACCGCGTGCATAAATACGAATGGGATCCATGCAGCAGGATTACCGGCTACACCATGCAGGCGAAAAAAATTGAACAGGATAATGCCACCGTTCGCTGGGGTGCCGCAACAGGCGCAACTTCCTATAAAGTGCAACGCCGTGAAGCAGGTACCGAATCATGGAAGTCAAAGACCACTTCCGCCACTAAATTGAAATTGAATAACCTCATTCCGGGAACAACGTATGAATGGCGCGTAATCACCAAATGCGCAGACTTACCGGTTAAGAATTCCGCAAGTTCCGTTACGGATACTTTTACCACATTGCCATTAAAAGCGGTAGCAAACGTATCCGGCGCCTTGCCGGAGTTTTCAGTGTACCCAGTTCCTGCATCCGTTGAAATAACCATTAAAACAGCAGGTGGCCTTGCCCCGTCCCTCATCGTAAGAAATATGGTAGGAACCGTAATGTATCAAAACGATGCTTTTGGCACCGATCCGGCAACCATCCGGATTAATGTGCAGCAATGGCCGGCCGGTATTTACTTTGTTGAGATGAATACCGGAACCAAAGCACTGGTAAAGAAAATAGTTTGCGAGTAGCAATTGCACTCTTTTCAAATCCAGGTAACGGCCTGTAAGACGGGTTCATTAAGCCGATGACATGCTTATGAGTAATTGGCCTGTTTCTTATTAACGGAAACGTACTTGCGATCAATCACCGGATTTTGCCGGTAGCGAAGCGCGCTCGCCGATAAAAATTATCATCAAAAATCATAATTGTAACTATATTCATGGTTTGGAAGCAGGTCGCTGTATAAAACATCCGGCGAACTTTCTTCGCATCATGGCAGCCTTCCAGGAAATTGTTCGCATTTTTTGGAAATGAGAATCATTTCAGTTGCGCTTTTTCTTGTTTCCGGATGATCATACGGCGATCCACTTGATAGTTTTGTTATGCAGTACCCAGTCTGAGACGGAGATCTTAAATAGGGCCTTCAGCCACCAGTGAGATCAAATGTCGCACATATAAAAAAAATTGCCAAAGAGTGGCATGAAGCGTTTGGAACCAATCGTTTAAAAGATGTCTATGACCAGTACCTGCATGAAGACTTCACTGCAGACTTTTTCGGGCGTAAAGTAAACCGGGCACAGTATATTCAGCAATACGCAAAATTTGCCGAAGAATTTAAAGATAACAAGATCATAGTGGAGTATCAGGTATGTGAACGCGAAAAGGTTGTTTCCGTCATTAGCTGGACTGCTTTTCATCTGGGAAATACAATGGGTATGCCCGTGGCGGGAACAGCAATCAATATAGAAGGCGTTTCTGTTGATCATTTTAAAGACGGGAAGGTGATCAGGCACCATCCGTTTTTCGATACGGCCCTGCTCGTAAAACGAAGTGCGGTACGCGAACAGGTGCGCACACGGATTGCCCGCGATCTGCACGATAATATCGGATCTACCCTTGGCAGTGTTTCTTATTATAGTGAAATGGCGCAACAACTGATCGGCAACGATCAACCGAGGCTGAGCACGCTGTTAAAAAAAATTGGAGATGCCTCCCACGACCTGGTGGAAGAGATGAGTGATATTGTTTGGGCAGTAAACCCGATGAATGATAATTTTGCGCAGCTAAGCTTCAGAATGAAAAATTATGCTGCGGATTTGCTGGCGTCCAGGAATATGGACTTTCAGTTTGAAGCTAAAGACGTACCTGAATTGCTCCACCTTACCATAGACCAGCGGAAGAATATTTTTCTCATATTTAAGGAAGGTGTCTATAACGCGGTTAAGTATGCAGCATGTTCTGCCATCAGCACCAACATCTATAAAGAAGTTGATCACCTGCACGTGGAGTTGTGTGATAATGGCAAAGGGTATGATGTAAACACCAAAAGCAGTTACAACGGAAACGGACTCATTAATATGAAGAGGCGTGCAGAAGAGATTGGCGGACAGTTCTCCATTTCTTCCGAAATTGGAAAAGGGACAAAAATCAGCCTGGATGTTCCCATTAAAACGCAGGAGCAATATTAGGAACCCGGGAGTATTAAGGCGGAAACCACTTCCTTAGCGTGAATATTCCTGTATCATACAACCGGGCTTTTGGCAATACCCCCTTTCCGGTGAAATGCAGGGTATACATTAAATAATAATAGTATATCTCACCAGAATTGGTGATAGGAAATCACCTGAATTCACCTGAATTTTACAACTGCCCATGAATAACCCGATCAAAATACTGCTTTTCGATGATAATGCCCGGATACGTGACTCCCTGGCTTTGCTTTTCTCAACGCAGGAAGGTTTTGAATGGCAGGGTGCTTACCGGGATGCTACCGAAGTAATGGATCTGATGGAAGTGTACGCACCTGATGTAGTACTTATGGACATTGACATGCCCGGCATTAACGGCATTGAGGCGGTGCGGGCCATCAGGAAAAAGTATCCGGAGCAGGTAATCATGATGCTGACTACGTTTGACGATAATGACAGGATTTTTGATGCGATTTGTGCAGGTGCCGTGGGGTACATCATAAAAAGCAAGTCGCTTGCTTACCTCATTAATGCCGTCAGGGAAGCGCATCAGGGAGGGTCACCAATGAGTCCTTCCGTTGCCAGAAAAGTCTTGCAACTCTTTCAGCAAAAGAATGCACCGGCAGATAGGGAAGCCTTCAACCTGTCTGATCGTGAACGGGAAGTATTGCAACACCTGGTAAATGGCAAAGCCTATAAAATGATTGCAGCTGATATGAAACTCAGTTATGACACCGTACACTCCCACATCAAGAATATCTATAAGAAACTTCATGTTAACTCGGTAGGGGAGGCCGTATCATTTGCCATTCGGCAAAAGATATGAATCGGTATGCCGCCTGCACTTCTTCAAAAAGCAATTCAAATGGGTTTGATGGCCCGCATTGGAACTCCTGATCCACCAAGATGCGGGTGTAAGACAAATTGGATATAGATTATTGGGGCAATTAAGTAAGTAAAGTAGCATAGTAAATACTGAATTGTAAGTGATCGGCTTCGCCACAGCAATTTAACCATTTAACCATTTAGCCATTTAACCCACCAATCATTACTTGACAAGATGAACGAATTGTCATACACCCTATGATGCCATACAGCAAAACACAAATAAAATTTGATTAACTTTCGGTATTCTTTGGGCCCGACGGGTAGTATAGTGTCGATTGTAAAGCAATTTATATGATAGTCCATCCGCATGATAAGCTGTATATAGAGTTTAAGTTATAAAAGCAACTAATATTCAGGGTATGTCCGCATCGTCAATTCCTTTCTTAACGCATTTGAAATTTGAAATTGGCAGTTTACTATTTATAGGTATCACCTTTTTTATGCTGACAACTGCCGCAGCACAGCCTTCACATTTGGTTACAGGGTCAGTACATGAGGCCGTAACGGAAGTGGCGTTAATTGGAGCTACGATTTATGTTAAAGATAAGAATACAGGAACCGTTACCGATCAACATGGCAACTTTCAGCTCAGAGTTCCATTTGAGCAGGATACCGTGAAATTGATTATCAGCTATGTTGGATATGAAACCGGCATTTATCCGGTCACTGAATCAACTTGCCCTTGCAGGATCACTTTGTCAAAGACACAGCTGTTGGCAAATGAAGTGGTGGTAAGTGCTTCCCGGATTCCTGAAACCATTCTGGAAGCACCGGTAACCATCCTGAAAATGAATGCCATTGCAGTGAAGGAGGCACCTTCAGAAAATTTCTATTCGGCGCTGCAGGGCTACAAAGGAGTTGATGTTCTCACCAACTCATTACTTTACAAAACATTAAATACCCGCGGCTTTAATAACAATGCCAACTACCGCCTTGCTCAGCTTGTGGATGGCGTAGATAACTCTTTGGTCGGACTAGGCTGGCCGTTTGGCAATGTTTTGGGAACCACTGACCTGGATATTGAAAAGGTAGAGTTAATACCGGGACCGGCCTCGGCACTCTATGGAGCCAATGCTTTCAACGGACTGTTATACATGACTACCAAAGATCCGTTCAGGTACCAGGGTGTTTCTATGCAGGTTAAGAACGGGATCAACCATTTGGGTTCAGACGCGCATGATCCTTCCTGGTATGGAGATATTCAGTTCAGGTATGCAAAGGCATTCAACGACCGTTTTGCCTTTAAAGTGAATGCCGGTTACATACAGGGTCAGGATTGGCTGCTCACGGATTCATCTGATGTATACAAATATGTTTCGGAAGAATTGCGCGGGCCGGATAACCCTGCCCGCGATGCTGTAAATATTTATGGTGATGAGGATGTCAGGAAATCATTGGTAAAAGATCAATCCGGAAAGGGCATTGATGTATCAAGAACAGGATATGCGGTGGCAGACCTGGTAGATAACAGCACCTACTCGTTCAAAGCCAATACGGCCCTTGAGTATAAAATAAACGATCGGTTAGATCTGAGCTATGCCTTCAACTTTGCACAGGCTACCACCTCGTATAGCAGCCTGTATAATCTGAAAAATATGCGGTTGTACAGTAACAAGCTCGAACTAACCGGTACACATTTTTTTGTCCGCGCCGCGGCCATTGCAGATGATCTTGGAGATACATATAGTATATCCGCGCTTGCAGGAGGAATGAACCGGTTTTGGAAAAAAAGTAATGACTGGTTCAATGCATTTTCAAGAGCATACAATGGAACGGTGCCCGATGTGAACGCAAATGACTTGCTGACTGCCAGGGCTTATGCAGACAGCGGTCGCTATATACCCGGCACCGAGGCATTTAACCACCTGATGGACAGTCTTAGTGATGTTCCCTTCAGCAGCGGAGGTGCAAAAGTAGTTGACCGTTCTTCTAAATACTATTTTCAGGCACAATATGATTTCAGTAAGCACATCCGTTTCATGGAACTGATTGCAGGTGCCGATTACAACCTCACGCGCCTAAACTCAGAAGGCACCATTTTCAATGATAAGCCCGGCGAGCCAATTGATATTAACCAGTATGCTGGATATGCGCAGGCAACAAAAAAATTCTTTAAAGACCATCTGAAATTGCTGGCTGCTTTGCGATATGATAAAACGGATAACTTCAAAGGTGTATGGTCACCAAGGATTGCAGCTGTTTATCACTTTGATGGCAAAAATTATTTTCGCGCTTCCTGGCAACAAGGCTTTCGGCTTCCTGACCCGCAATTGCAATACATGGATATTGTGCTTTCTCCTACATTGCACCGGTTGGGTGGTACTTCCAAAGTGGATGAGCCGTACAATTCACGGTATAATTCCTTCACACAAGCCTCAACGGTCAGCTTCAATGATGCAGTAAAAAACTACCTCCTTAGTGATACCAGCGCTACATTAGATTCGGCAGTGAAGCGGTTTGCCGGACTATTGCAGAAATCTCCCTATGATTATATTCAACCTGAAAAGGTACACACATTTGAAATAGGTTACCGGAGATTGTTGTTCAGTAACAATGTTTATCTCGATATCAATTATTTCCATAACGATTATACCGGATTCATTTTTAGCACGGTACTGGTACAGCCTGATACAGGAGGTACTGATAGTCCGGAAGCTATTGAAATTGCGGGTGAGGCCATTTATTCCGGAGCGGCAGTAAATTTTCTTACAGTAGTGAATTCCGAAGAACGTGTAGTCGTGGATGGAATGGAAATAGGAGCTTCCATACAATTGCCGCGCAATTATGTCTTATCAGGAAATTTTACCTGGATCCATTCAAATGTCGAATCGGGGCAACTATTGCCCGGTATTAAAACACCACCTTTTAAAAGTAATCTCAGCATCAGCAACCGGAACCTGACCAAACACCTTGGATTTATGATAAACTGGCGATGGACAGATGCCATTGATAACTGGTCGAATGTCAGCGACCTGGAAAGCATTGATAATAATCTTCCGGCATGTAACATCATCGATGCGCAGGTGAGTTACCGAATTCCAAAAGTTGCCACCAGTATCAAATTAGGTGCATCGAACCTGCTCAACTATTACCATCAGGATTATGCACAGGGCATTACTGTCGGGGGTATTTATTATGTGTCGCTATTGTACGATGGTATTTTTAAATGAACTGGTTTGATGCACAAGGGCGCCAGACTTTTGATTTGGGAAATAGTTTATAGCAATCCTATTCCAATATTTCTGCGATAAGTTAATGGTACATGTTCATGCTTCTGAAGTTCATTTATTGTTTGCTCTTTGTGATGGTGCCATTCTTAGGCAGCAGTCAGACCGTAGAAGGGGTTTTTAAAGACTCAACCAATGCTGCAGAAGTTTCGCATCTGATGGAAACTGCAAAAGAAGCCTATCTGTATGGCTATCCCTTGGTGCTGATGGAACTTACGAAGCGGGTAATGACCAATGTTAAATCACCTTCCTTTTCAGGCGCCCCGGTGAATCAGTTTTGTAGGAAGGAAGTATTTCCGGATGAAAAGTTTGCCGCTGTGGTTAAACCCAACTGTGATACGTATTATGCATTGGCCTGGCTTGATCTAAGTGATGAACCGCTGGTGCTTGATGTTGGTGATACACATGGAAGGTATTTTTTACTGCCTGTGCTCGATGCCTGGACAAACGTGATTGCCTCTCCCGGCAAACGGACTACCGGAACAGAAGCTCAGAAATTTCTGATTACCGGGCCCGGCTGGAATGGCAAAGTTCCAGCGCAAATGAAGCAGATCGCTTCTCCTACAAATATGGCATGGCTTGCTGGCCGCACCCAGGTAAATAATAGCGAAGATGGTGCTACGGTAGTTAAGCAAATACAACAGGGGTATCAATTGACACCCTGGAGTAGTTATGGTAACAAGTACACACCGCCGGCCGTCAAAACTGATTCACTTCTATCCATGAAAGCGCCATCGTTGCAGCTTAGTGAAATGAAGGTCGCAGATTTTTTTAGCCTGTTGAACCGCCTCATGATTGCTAACCCGCCTGCACCAGCCGATTCGGCTATCCTGATCAGAATCAGGAAACTGGGCATTGCACCCGGTAAACCTTTTGACACAACGGCTTTTTCACCGGCTTTTATGGATTCACTCGGTACACTTCCTCAATGGTGTAAAAAGTATTTTTCCGAATTGGCCATGAAGCAACCAAAAGTAAACGGATGGAGCATGCAGCGCGGACTGGGAAACTATGGAACCCGTTACAGTGTGCGGGCCCTGATTGCATCGAGGGGCCTTGGAGCGAATCTGGATGAAGATGCGGTCTATCCAACTTCTGTATCCGATGCAGATAGCGAAAAATATGATGGAGCCAAACACAACTATGTTTTGCATTTTGAACCGGGGCAGTTGCCTCCTGCAAAAGCATTCTGGAGCATCACGATGTATAACATGGATAATTTCCTGGTAGCAAATCCCATCAACCGCTTTGCGATCGGCGACCGGCAGCCGCTAAATAAAAATGCAGACGGTTCTGTTGACATTTACATTCAGCATCAGAATCCCGGAATGGAGAAGGAGTCAAATTGGCTTCCGGCTCCAGCCGGACCGTTCAACTTAACTATGCGTATCTATTGGCCTGCAGAAGAAGTATTGAATGGAAACTGGATACCTCCTGCAGTAAAAAAAGCAGAATGAGCGAATCTGATTTCTTAATACAGTATGGCCGCATTTAACAGGTGAAACCAATCAATCCATTCCGTTGCACACCGGAACCAAACTCAAAATCTGACGCATCATCCTGAATCTGTTTCTGGCTTTTTTCATTGCCTGGCGTGTCAGTGAATTGAATTCAGCAAATGATTTCAATTTAACCTTATATGATAATTGCTGATAAGCATCATTCGTGCCGCCCGCAACGTAAACCATTCAGCGAAAACTGATTAGCCCTTTGAATCTGCGAAGCATTTTAAGAGAAGTCGTACGCTGCCAGACAACGTGTTACTACCTCACCACAATTGGCGATTGACCAGTGCTTATTTCCGTCGCATCTTTACATCGTTATTTTATTTCCTCAAAGGAGTTTTATAAACACCATGCTTAAACGAAAGAGGTGATGTATCGGATATTAAAAATATTTTATAAAACTTCACGTAGAAGCATATCTGCAGAAAGTGCAGGGTTTATAGCCGGGCAGTTGTTCTGTGCTGGAAAGTCTTAGCAGAATAACTCCCGGTTATAGATTGTATTAAAAGGTGCTCCAATAGCAAAATATATTTCGCCATACATTTTGCACCCACCCAGCATCTTACGTCCTCCGTCCTCCGTCTTCCCCCGTTCCAGACTCCAGACTCCTGGTTCCAGATTCCTGGTTCCTGGCTCCTGGTTCCTGCCTCCTTTTTCCTGCTTCCAGTCTCCAGTCTCTTCCCCCTTAGCCATTTTTGGCGATTGATGTGAGCATTCCAGCGACGGAACTTTGTATCGTGAACTTAATTAATTCAGGATAAAACCTGGAGCTATTTCATATAAACATTAAAATATTTTAGTCATGAAAACCCTGGCTTACTTCTTAAAACTCTTTTTCCTGATTCCGGTAATGCTTGGCTGCTTTTTAATAAGTGCGCAAACCCCGGATCTTAAATGGAAACAAAGAGGTTTCCTCATTTCCCATGGGTTCATGGAAAATAAAGGACAAATAAAAGATCAATACAATCGCTCACGTCCTGATGTGCGTTTTATCTATTCAGGAAGGAACTTCAACCTCCTGCTGAGGGACGATGGCTTCAGCTATGAACTTTTTCGCTACCCCGCAAGTCCGGCGGTTTCAGAAGCTACCGGGCAAGTGGCCGGGTTGGAAGAGCATGAAACAGGTATGATGACAGCTCCTCCAAGCACCATGATTGAAAGGTTTGATGCTGCTTTCGTTGGCAGTTCTGAAGAGAAACGTATAGAAGCAGAAGGAAAATCAACAGACTATGCAAATTACTATCCCGGAAATAATTTGCCGGAAGTGACACAGGTTTTTGCTTACAAAAGGGTTATCTATCATAACATATATCCCAAGATTGACCTGGAATTTCTGGCACCTCTTGCCAGCGACATGCCGCTTCGTTATCAGTTTGTTATTTACCCGGGTGGCAAGGTGAAAGACATCAGCATAAAGTATAATTCTCAATTGGGAATAAAAGTGATGGATGGTAATGTGTTGCTGCAAGGCAGTTTCGGATTCGTAAAGGAAGAGAACTTGTTTTGCTACCAGCAAGCAAAGCCCAATGCCATTCCTTCTTCATTTGTATTGAATAATAAGGTGATTTCAATCAAAGTGGGCCCGTACGATCACCATACCACATTGATTATTGATCCGGATATTGTATGGGGCACCTACTATGGTGATGATTTGGCAGATGATCATGCCAAGAAGATTATTGTAGATCCGGAAGGAAATCTGCTGGTAACCGGTGAAACGGCCACCACTTCCAATTTTACAACTACCGGTGCATTCCAAACTACCTATGCAGGTGGCCTATACGATGCCTTTATCATGAAATGGAGTGCATCAGGCACCAGGTATTGGGTTACCTATTATGGGGGTAATGACCGCGATTGCAGTTTCAGCGTGTATGCTGATGCCGGTTCCAATGTGTATTGCGCCGGCGATACAAAAAGCAATAATGCATTTATGCAGAATGCCCACCAGTCAGTTTTTGGCGGAATGGTAGACGTATTTTTCTTCAAACTTACAAAAGACGGATTCATGCAGTGGGCCACCTACTATGGCGGAGCGGCAGGAGATCATAATGATGGAGGAATAACAGGCGACCGTTATGGCAACATCTATTTGTGCGGCTGGACAGAAAGTTTTGATAATATCTCAACACCGGATTCCTATCAACCCGTGAAAGGACTCATCATGGATGCTTTTTTTGCCAAATTCACCGGCGAGGGTGTTATGTTATGGGCTACCTACTATGGAGGCGATGATGAAGACCGGGCACATGCCTGCGCAGTGGATTTAAACAATGACGTGTACATGAGTGGTACCACACCAAGCCTGAATGCTATTGCAACAACAGGTGCCGCTCAACCGGAATGTGGTGGTGGTGTCGATATTTTCATCGTGAAGTTTACTTCGATGGGCATGCGCCTCTGGGGTACCTACTACGGGGGAAGTGAAGATGAACATGGACGGGAATGTGATATTGATGCGGAAGGCAATTATTATATGACCGGCTATACGGCCAGTGAAAACAATATTGCAACACATGATGCATGGCAACCAAACTGGAGTGAAGGTTACGATAAGGATGGTTCCAACACGACCGATGCCTGTTATGTGAAGTTTGCTCCTAACGGAACAATTTTATATGGAACCTATCTTGGTGGATCAGGACTGGATTATGGCCGCTCGTTGCGTTTGCAGACAGATGGTTCTGTAATTATCGTGGGCAGTACGCAAAGTAGCGGACTGGGAACCAATGGCGTACATCAACAGGTCAAGGCAGTAGGTAAAGATGCCTTTCTTGCAAAATTCAACATTACCGGACAACTCGACTGGTTCAGTTACTACGGCGGAGAAGGCACCGATGAAGGAGAAGAAATGGATATCGATGCAAACAATAACATCTATATCACCGGTTCTGTAAACAGTACTTCAGGTATTGCAACGCCGGGTGCATTTAAATCCATACTCACCAGCACTGCAAAAGATGAATGTATGATTGCATGTTTCGTTGATCGTTGCTATGACCGTTATGAGTCGAACAACAATGCAAATACAGCTACATCAATCAGTTTTCCCGAAAGCAATACGGTTGACATAAACGCCGAGATCGGTCTTGCAGCTGACAAAGATTTCTTCGCTTTTATGAATACTGCAGCAAATCCTAACATCATCATACTGTTAAGCAATTTACCGGCTGACTATGATATATATCTCTACGGGCCGGCCGGAAAAGTTCTAAAAAAATCATTAACCCGGGGTTTGCTGGATGAACAGATCATCTTCAACACTACAGTGGCAGGTACGTATAAAGTTAAAGTACAGGGATATACAACAGCCACATTTAACGATTCGGTTTGCTACCACCTTACAGTTTCTATAAGTGCTGCTGCATTCCGTGCGGATGAAGCAGAGCAAGACGGTTCTTTAACGGAAGAACAAGACGTTGAATCAGGTTCTGGTGCTGAAGCTGACGGTTTGCAGGTTTATCCGAATCCAGCCTCCCGGCAATTGTATCTTGAATTGCCTGAAGGGATGGGCAAGAAACTGCTCGTCAGGATATATGATCTGCAGGGTAAACAAGTTGTTGAACAATCACAACAACTTACAGGAACATGCACTGTTGATGTCAGCAGATTAGCGGATGGAATGTACCTGTTGCTGCTGAATTCGGAAGAGAAGGTGTTTACAACGAAGATATTGGTGAGCAGGTAATAGTGCAAAGCATAACCAGTCGGTTTATTGGAAAGGTTTCTTTATGGAGTGTAAACTTTTCTAAGCAAAAAAACCTGACAGGAAATGATTCATTAAGTTGTCTTAGTGTTTCGACCTTTCGGCTCCGCTCAGGGTTTGCCGCACCCTGAGCGGAGTCGAAGGGTTGTCGCCATTTATCTTCCTCAGATAATAGCATTTCATTGTTCTCAAAAGCCTCCAATTCCTCTCCCCGTTACTTTGATTTTCTTGTTTTGATTGTCTCCTTGCAGTGCAAATTTCGACGGCATGAACAGCAACGTTGTTAGCCGGTATGGGTATGGTACATCTTAGTTAGGGATTCCTCCTGCTCACCATTATTGGCGATTTACGCAGCCTGTTTGATATCCCATCTTTACATATTATAAAATAATTAAACAACTTAAATAAAAAGGTATTTCAGCTATGCTGAGATTACCAGTCAGTTTCACCCGTGATGTTTAAGGAGGGTGCATCCGGGTTTTCCCTATTACTATTCAATAGGTAAACCGTAACCAATACCATGAAAACAAAAAACACCCCGTTGAAATTGGCCGGCCCGGCAAGTTGTCTTTTTGGTTTTGCCAACGTGTTTGCGCCTGTTAACCACGGCCTCGCGCAAACGCCCGATTGGAGCACCAGCATCGCTGCAATCATCTGTGATCACTGTTCACACTGTCATGATGAAGGGGCTATTACGCCATTTTCACTGATGAAGTATGATGAACCGGTAGCCTGTGGCCCTTCCCAACTGACGCAGATTAGCAATGGCATCATGCCGCCCTATCAACCCGATCCTGATTACATTCATCACCTAAGTGAGAATGTACGGATGCAAGCCATTTTTTTGTAACGACTGATGGCATAATTCCATCTGCAGCTATCATAAAAAATAAATATGCAGCTACCATGAATAACCAAACACCTCCCTCCATCTTGTTCTCTTCTGCAAATCCGGAAAATCGCATACCGCAGCAAAACGCTCATTTTGATATCAGCATCGTCATTTTTCATGCTAACAGGCCATTGTGCGATTCTTTGTCGCAGTTGTTAAATACTACGAAAGGTTATTGCTGCGTAGGCTCCTTCACTGATGGTTCAGACCTCCTGGAAAGAATCAGGGAGGCACGACCGGACATCGTATTACTGGATATAAACATGCAGGGTATATGCTGCATTACCACGGTAAGAATGATCCGTTCCGAGTTTCCGGATATCCGGATTCTGATCGTGACGGGCTTCCATGATGATGAACTTGTTTTTCGGGCTATCTGTGCCGGAGCGTTTGGGTATGTTTTAGAAAACCTGGCAATACAGAGCATAATTGAAATACTACACGAACTGCAACGGGGATTTCTTCCCATGTCGCCCGCCATGTTGCGCAGGGTGATTGAGTTGGTACATCAGCGGAATGCACCGGTGAGCGGCAATACATTTGGACTAACCCTGCGTGAAACCGAAGTAATGAACCTGATGATTGACGGAGCATCCTATAAAATGATTGCGAACAAAATGGGTATCAGCTATGATACCGTGCACAACCACATAAAAAGAATCTATTGCAAGCTGGAAGTAAATTCAATGAGTGAAGCGGTGGCGAAAGTGATGAAGAGCCAGAAAAATCAGCTTACCTGAATTGGCTATTGATTTGGGAATGCTGTAAAGGGTACAAATATTTCTCATTCCGTTTTTGAAAGTAAGGCGCACGAATGCTGACCAGGTTGAGCTATTGACCAATATTGGCTATTGACGCAAGCAATTCTTTCCATCAATTTTGATTCGTTCAGATAGTCAGTGATTGAACAAACACCTATGAATCTTTCAGACAAAAATCATGGCTGTCTGAGTCCATATTACCGATTAATTGTGAAAACGAAACAAGAATTCATCACGATAGGTTTCGCCTGATTGGCAGACCTATACCCACTCACAATCATAGAGCATGTTATAACATATTTGAATAAAAAAAGTAGGTATGAAATCAATCAACACCATCTTAAAGTATACTGCACATGTAGCTTATTTTGTCCTGTTTTCCGGGTTTCTTATTAACTATGACCATGCCCGTGCCCAAACGCCGTATTGGAGTACCACTATCGCTGCCATCATGTATGATCATTGCACAAACTGCCATCATGAAGGAGCGATTGCGCCATTTTCATTGATGACTTATGATGAAGCAGTACTCTGGGCCCCTTCCATACTCGCACAGATTAATGCCGGCATCATGCCGCCCTGGCCACCCGATCCCGATTACAACCACTTTATGAATGAGAATGTGCTTTCAGAAGAAGAAATAAATGCCATTAATCTTTGGGTTGATAATGACATGCCTTCCGGCGATCTTAATCAGGCTCCTCCGCCACCGGTATACAATGGTTCTTCGCTGATGCAGAATCCTGATGAAACTATTCTGCTTCCGGTATTTTCCATGCCTACGGCTGAAAATGTTTACTGGCGCTTCGTGAATCAATCCGGATATACGGAAGATAAATACATAAATTCTATGGAATTCGTGGCTGGCAATCCTGGTCTCATTCACCATGTAACAGTGGGCCTCGATCAAACAGGCATGGCATGGGAGGACGATCAGAACTATCCGGGCCCTGGATGCCCGAGAGATTTTGGTGTGAATCCCGGAGTCAGTGTATTCATGGCGCAGAGTGAAGGGCGTGTTGTAAAACTGCCGGCGAATATAGGATTTGAAGTACCTGCCGGCAGCGACTATGTAAGCGACATACACTATTTCCCAGAATTCATCGGTGAAGTGGATAGTTCAAAAATTAATCTGAAGTTCTGTGATGTAAATAATGCAAGGCATGTGAAAACAGAAAAATCACTTTACGGAAAGGAACCCAGCCTGCTGGATGGCCCGCTCGAAATACCGGCCAATACCGTTAAGACATTTCACCTGATGTCAAACGTTTATACACAGGACAAGTCTTTGCTCGGACTTGGCCCACATTCTCATCAGATTTGTAAATCATGGGAAGTGTTTATGGTTTATCCAACCGGTGATACCATTCCGCTTATAAAGATTCCCGACTGGGACTTTGACTGGCAAGGCAGCTACCTGTTAACAAAGGTGATAAAGATTCCGGCCGGCTCGCAGATTTTCGGAACAGTTACTTACGACAATACAGTTAACAACCCTGATAATCCCAGCAATCCGCCACAGGATGTATATGGCAACGGTTCCATGCTTGGCGAAATGGCACAGGTGCATTGCTGGCTGATGGACTATGAGCCCGGCGATGAAGATATTATATTGGACAGTTCATTTTATGGATACCCGACCAGTACCGTAGCAATCCATCCCGAAAACTTATTGAAGGTTTATCCGAATCCCGCTTCGGAGATGATCACATTGGAGTATGCAGGGGCTCAAGCGCAGACTATGATCACCACGATCTGTAATAACCTTGGAAAAATAGTGTATTGCAGTACTGAACAGTTTACGATATCAAAATTCCTGAAGCAAATTGATTGTGCTTCATTCGCTGCCGGCATCTATTTTGTCTCGGTGCAGGCCGGTGATAGGATTGGGCAGGCGAAGGTGGTGATTGTGAAATAGATAGAAGTATTGATGTGAATTGATAGGTGTTAGCAATTATCCTGCAAAATGATTGCGAAGAAAATGGGTATCCGTTATGCTATCGTGCACAAACACATTAAAGGAATTTATTGCAAGCTAGAAATAAATTCCATGAGTGAGGCTGTGGCGAAGGTTTTGAAGAGTCAGAAAAATCAGTTTACCAGAATTGGTGATTGACAGCGCCTGTTTCCGATTGCATCTTTACATGGTTATACTATTTCCTGAAAGGAACTATATGAATTACCTGCTATGAAACCGGAATCAGTAATATGCTATAAAAAAGGAATATTCAATCCGTTACCAGCAGTTTATGCCGGGAATTTATTTTGTTTTGGAAAGTCTGAACAAGATAACTCCCGGCAATGGACTGGTATAAAGGACAAACTTGTTCGAGTTGTACATATTAACCAGACTTCAAAATACTTGAACATGACAACCACCCAAGTTAAGATTATTAAGAGCGAAATAGTTCATCACGATAAATACGGAAGGCCGGAAGAAACAGATGCACGGTTTCATAAGCAAATCAGAACTGAACGAAAGCGTCGGTTAAGAGATAAGCTGAAAAGCATCGGTGAAGAATTACTCGCCTGGGTATTTACCATCTCAGTAATCAGCCTGATGGTTTATATTTTTTCTGTAATGAAAGCCGGTTGGGAAAATTAGTCCCTGAAAATCAGTAAGAATTATCTCAACTGAACCAGGACTGCAGTAATCAGATCACCAGAATTGGCCATTGCCAGGTCTTTTTTTTCAATTCAACTTTACATCAATTAAAGATAATCTGATCGTGAAGATGTTTTATAATGTTAAACACTGCAATGAAAAACATTCCCGGTCAATATTTTCAATATGAGGGGCAAAGGAGGTAACTGTGAAATTCGGGCGCTTCGGCTGCGCTTGTGCTGAGCAGAGTCCAAGGTGTTCCCTGAGCGGAGCCGAAGGGCACACCGATCAATGGAAATTTGAGCGCTTCGGCTTTGCGCAGCGACCGAATTTTCTTCCTCTGAGTACTTCAGCTTCGCTCAGCACAAGTGTGGCCGAAGTACTCAACTACCGAATTTCTTAGCCTAAGCAAATTTTAGTTGATTGCTATACCATAACTTTTTCGGACAAAACATTCTCTGATCCCGGTGATGAGATTATTTCTTAAATCAAATGATGCTTTCTAAATTCAATGGAGGTTAATCTTTTTTCTTAAAATACGTCTCTCGATGATTTATCGTTCACCCGTCCTGCTTATTCAGACTGCAGGCGGATTTGTTTTTGACTTCATCCACTAAAACAAAATCCTCCATTATGAAAAAAAACATGTACTTTTTACTCGCTTGTCTCCTTTCCTTCACACTCTCGCACGCACAACAGCAAGCACCACCACCGGCACTACCACAGCAGCCCCCCACCCCGGCGCAGTTTCCTGCAGCAGGCACTGGGTCAAATGCCAACCTCACCTACACCATTATTGATGCCCCCAACAACACCTTCTGTTACGACGTGTATGCCGATGGTAGATTAATGATTCACCAAAGCAGTATACCCGGACTTCCTGGCAATGAAGGATTTAAAACAAAAGAGGATGCGATGAAAGTGGCGGAGATGGTGATGTACAAAATCAGGAGGGGGGAAATGCCGCCGACGGTGAGCATAAATGAAATGAAAGAACTCGGAGTGATACCACTTCAGTAAAACTAAGTCGGAAGATGTCAAATATTTTCATTAACTCTTAAATAAACTGAGAATGAAAAACGCAAACATAAAGAAACGAATAATGAAATTCCGCATAGTTGCAGGAAAAGCAATTATTTTCCTTTTCTCCATTTTACTCGTAGCCAGTTTAACAATTGGCCACGCACAAAATACCTGGACGCAAAAAGCAGATTTTGCGGGAGTATCGAGGCAGGAAGCTTCCGGATTTGCAATTGGTAATAAAGCGTATATCGGCACGGGATGGAACGGAAATTCACTACCCGATTTTTGGGAATGGGACCCTGCTATGGATGCCTGGACGCAGAAAGAAGATTATGGCGGAGGTATTACGCAGGGAGCTTTTCATTTTTCAATTGGCACAAAAGGGTATATCGTGATGGGATATGACCAAACCACCCCTTATCCAAGTGAATTGTGGGAATGGAATCAAACAACTAATCTATGGACCCAAAAAGCAAATTTTCCGGGTATGCCGAGAGAAGACGGGGCAAGCTTTGCCATAGGCAATAAAGGTTATATAGGATGCGGCGGCAATCCGGTGCTAAATGATTTCTGGGAATGGGACCAGGCAAGCAATACGTGGACAAAGAAAGCAAAATTTGGTGGAGCGCCTAGATTGGGTACTATTGGTTTTTCCATTGGGAGTAAAGGATATATAGGTGTCGGGCATAACGGGAATACCTTGTATAAAGATTTTTGGGAATACGATCCTTCGATAGATACATGGATACAAAGAGCAGACTTTGGCGGAGCAGCGCGGTCTTATCCTTTTTCTTTTTCAATTGGCACAAATGGGTATATAGGAACAGGATGGGATGAAGCCAATAACTTTTTTAACGATGTATGGGCATGGGATCAAAACACCAACACATGGACACAGCAAGCAAATTTTGGCGGAGGGGAAAGATCTCATACTATTGGTTTTTCGCTTAATGGAAAAGGTTACATAGGCACCGGATATGACGGAGTCTGGTTCGATGACTTCTGGGAATATACTCCCGCAGTAAGTGAGCCACCTTGTAACATACCAACATCGCTCTCGACAATTGACATTACCTCCACTACCGCAAAGTTGAAATGGCATGCCGTAGGCGGAGCGCTTAGCTATAAGGTGAGATACAAGATCGCAGGAACTTCCGAATGGACCATCACTAAAGCTCTTAATAATAATAAATCCATTCATGGATTAGCAGCCAATATTGAATACACCTGGCAAGTAAAATCCTTCTGCGATATACAACCCGTTGTTGCATCAGACTGGTCAGAAAAACAATTCTTCACCACTGATGATTTGCGATTATCCGAAGGATCAATTAATAAAACCATATTTGAAATCT
>CAZGBP010000066.1:0-20132 GCA_964524035.1 uncultured Bifidobacteriaceae bacterium | reverse complement strand
AATCAAAAGATTGCAGGAACTTATCTGACCGATTTTTCAGGTAATCATGATTTTGTCAATACGGAAGTGGGGTTCTTTCTTTCCAGCCCGGAATTAAGATCACCCATGAATGGAAATATTGCCATTTTTGCCGAGCTGGACAGCCTTCAAAAAATACAACGGCAACTCAAGGGTGAAAGGATATTCTGGAAGGATATCTCAAAATAACTACACAGGAGTTCAGCTCAAAGTTTTATGAAGAACGTGAATCAACTGTTGTTAATCGCAGTGTTGCTCTGCATAGCTAATCATCTGCCGGCAGCTACCTGGCAGGTCAGCAGGCATGGCAGTCTTACCTCTGTTCAAATGGCGATCCATCATGCAAATGCCGGCGATACAATACAGGTTGCTAAAGACCATTACCATGAAAAGAATATAGTAATTAACAAACCACTGGTTTTGCTCGGCAAAAATTTACCGGTACTGGATGGTGATGATCTATATGAAATTATGTCCATTCAATCCGGTAATGTAGTTGTTGACGGATTTCAATTTGTGCGATCAGGCTATTCAGACCTGACTGAAATGGCCGCCATTAAAATCTACAACGCGAATGGGGTAACTATCCGTAATAACGTCTTTGATGACACCCGATTTGGGGTTTACAGTCAGCATTCAAAAAACTGCCGGATCATTAACAATCGTTTTCAGGCAAGTGGAACCGATGAAATGAAATCCGGTAACGGCATTCATTGCTGGCAAAGCGACAGCATGACCCTGATTGGAAACTTCATCAGCGGCCACCGGGACGGAATCTATTTTGAATTTGTAACTAACTCGTCAATCATCAACAATCAAAGCATTCGAAATATTCGCTATGGACTGCATTTCATGTTTTCGCACAATAACCGCTTTGACCGGAATATTTTTTCCGACAATGGTTCAGGATGTGCAGTGATGTATTCGCACGATGTTGTGATGACCGGTAATACTTTTTCGAAGCATACCGGAAGTTCCAGCTATGGCATTCTGATGAAGGAAATTTCCGATAGTTTTGTAAAGGGCAATACCTTTAATCATAACACCTCCGGTATTTATATGGAGGGCACAAACCGGATAGAAGTGCTGCGCAATGATTTTTCACTAAATGGTACGGCCATGCGCATGCAGGCAAGTTGCAGCGGGAATGTGATTAAGGGTAACAATTTCTTATCCAATACCTTTGATGTTGCAACAAACGGTTCTTTGATGCTGAACACGCTTTCAGGCAATTATTGGGACAAATACCAGGGCTACGACCTTGACCGCAATGGAGTGGGCGATATACCTTTTCACCCCATTAATTTATACAGCATGCTTACAGAACAAGTGCCTGAAGCGATGATGCTCCTGCATAGCTTCATGGTAACGCTGATGGATAATGTAGAAAGAATGATTCCTACTATTACGCCGGAAAACTTCCGTGACGATCAACCGGTAATGAAAGTTTTAGCACGATGATTTCGGTAAACAACCTTTATAAATCATTTGGAAGACTTAAGGTGCTGGATGACATAACCCTGCGCTGTGAGAAAGGAGAATGCATAGCATTGATTGGCCCTAATGGTTCAGGCAAAACTACTTTTATCAAGTGCATCCTGGGTATGGTAGTAGCAGGCAGCGGTGAAATTCTTTTTGATGGAGCTGCCATAACCCGTGATTGGAAGTATCGTCAAAAGATTGGGTATATGCCACAGAGCGGCCGTTTTCCTGATAATATGACCATGCGGCAGGTATTCATTATGATGCGCGACCTGCGCAAAATGAAACCGGATGCTACGGATAATGAGTTAATCGAAAAGTTTGGGCTGAACATGCTTATGGAAAAGAGGATGCGAACCCTTTCCGGAGGTACCCGGCAAAAAGTAAGCGCAGCACTGGCATTTCTTTTTCACCCGGAGGTGATGATCCTGGATGAACCCACTGCAGGCCTCGATCCCCTTTCTTCTGAATTGCTTAAAGAGAAAATACTGAAAGAAAGACAAAATGGCAAACTCATCCTGATTACTTCACACATCCTGAGCGACCTGGATGAAGTGGTAACCCAGGTTATTTACCTGCAGGATGGACGCCTTAAGTTTCACAAAACATTAGATCAGTTGAGAGCGGACACCGCTGAAGTAAAGTTATCAAAAGCGATTGCCGTTGTAATGCGTAAAGAAGAATATGCAAAAGATCATTAAGTATGTTTTCATAGATATTATGCGCAACCGTACCATGATTGTGTATACGATTCTATTATTGTTTGTTTCTTTTAGTGTTTTTAACCTGGAAGATAATCCTGAAAAGGGCCTGCTGTCATTGCTCTATATAATCCTGATTATTGTTCCACTCATCAGCATTGTATTTGCGACCATATATATCTATAATGCTTCAGAGTTTATAGAATTGTTGCTGGCACAGCCTATAAAAAGAGCCACCTTACTTGTAAGCATATTCCTGGGGCTCTCTTTTTCATTGCTGCTGTCCTTCTTCATCGGAGTTGGGATTCCTGTTGTGGTTTTAGCCGGAACAGCAACAGGATTTACATTGATTTTTACGGGCTTCGCATTAACAGCCATCTTTGTGTCGCTTGCGTTGCTTGCTTCTGTTCTAACCCGCGACAAAGCAAAGGGAATAGGAGTTTCCATTATGCTGTGGTTTTATTTTGCACTTATTTATGATGGAATACTCTTGTTTTTTCTTTTTCAGTTAAGCGACTACCCAATTGAACGGCCCATGATTTTGTTAAGTGCCTTCAATCCTATCGACCTGGGCAGAATCCTCGTACTGCTCAAAATGGATGTGGCAGCACTACTTGGATATACCGGGGCTGTATTCAGACAGTTTTTTGGGAATAACCTGGGTATTGCATATTCCGCGGCAATAATGTCGCTTTGGGTCCTGGTTCCTTTTTTAGTTGCCCTGCGTAAATTTAACAGAAAAGATTTGTAGTCTTTTGCCCCTTTTTAAGGAACCTCTTATTCCTGTCCTACCACTCAAACCGCCGTTCTGCCGGCATTTTAATATGGTATTACGATCCAATCTGCAGCACGATGATTTTGCCTGCCACGGAATTGAAATCCGTAATTAATTATGACGCCTGTCATGGTACCAGTTGACTATTGTCATGATCTGTGATTTTCAGTGTCCACTACTTTTGAAGATTTCAGATTGTCAAACAACAATTCATACCTGGTAAACGGCCTGTTTTCCTCATTTGAGAAATGGGCACAATGGAGAAAGGCGGGCAATTCGTCAGGAATTAGTGCATGAATTACAGCCTGTGCCAGGTTTTAATGAATGCCCTGAGATATAGAGAACTGAAAATCCAAAGCTATATTTGTATACACGTGAACAAATAACCGGCAGCATGGTGGAGCAACAGCCCGTCTTGCAAGTAGCCCTCCTGGAGGCTATTTTGCACACAACCCCGCATTTTGTGGGTGTTGTGAAGGGGGATCTTTTTACGATGGTGAATGAATCCGGCGTGAAGATGTTCGAAATGAAGGATGATCAGGAAATGTTTGCCTATGGACCCGCATTAATGCGGCAGATCAGAACGGCCATAAAGCAATCAGATACCGCGCATAGCCCCGGTTTCGTAGAGCCTAATAATCTTATTCTTGAGTTTTTCACTCGTAACGGAACTGCTTTCTGGGGAGAATTGAAGTGCGTTTCGTTCAGTTCCCACGGACAAAATTTTGAGCTCATTTGTATAGCCAATGTAGATCAGCATATACGGAACCGTGAACAAAACAAACTGGAAAAGCAGAAGTTTGAAGCATTATTTGATCATGCTACCGTGGGTGTGGTGGTAGCCGGCGCAAATGGAAAGATCAATATGATTAACTCGCTGGCAGAAAAAATGTTTGGTTACCACCGGAATGAACTGATAGGAGAAATGGTTGAAAAGTTGATTCCTTCGGAGTATCGCACCCACCATGTAAGTCATCGGGATTCATTTCTGAAGCAACCTGTCCCCAGGCCAATGGGCGCCGGACGGAATCTGTATGCAATCAGAAAAGACAGCACCAGCTTCCCGGTAGAAATAAGCCTGAGCAGCTATAAGATTGGAGGCGAGCAATATGTAATTGCCTTTATTATTGATATCACGATCAGGAAGCAGAACGAAGATTCGATAAAACAACAAAGAGATGCCTTAGAGCAATCGGCGCTGGAGATTCGCGAGTTAAACAGGCAGCTTGAAAAGAGGGTAGAAGAGCGCACCCTTGCGCTTCGCGAAACATTGCGGCAGCTTGAACGCTCACGACAGGAACTGAGTATTGCGCTTGAAAAAGAGCGGGAGTTGGGTGATTTGAAATCAAGGTTTGTTACCATGGCTTCCCATGAATTCAGAACACCCCTGAGTACCATCTTATCTTCGGCATCTCTTATAGAGCGGTATTCCGCTGAATCAGAACAGGAAAGCAGGGTAAAACATGTTGGGCGCATCAAGGAAAATGTGAAAAACCTGACTGATATACTGGAAGATTTTCTATCGCTTGGTAAGATTGAAGAAGGGGTGGTGATGCCTCGGCTGGAACAATTGAATATTCCTCAGTTCATTAATGCCATCATTCATGATTTTGACAGCCTCAAGAAGAAAGGGCAGATCATTGAATACCGTCATGAAGGAGATGATGCATTTATCATTGATAAACACCTGCTGAAAAATATAATTATTAACCTGGTTTCAAATGCCATCAAGTTTTCAAACGAAGGCAGCACGGTAAGTGTATCTTCGCTTTTGAAAAATCAGCAATTCCGTCTTATGGTAAAGGACACAGGCATCGGCATATCAGGCGAGGACAAGGAACACCTGTTTGACCGGTTTTTCAGGGGAAGAAACGCTGCCAATATCAAAGGAACCGGGCTTGGACTGCATATCGTTTCGAAATACCTGGAGTTGTTGGGAGGGCATATTACCTGCGAAAGCCAGCTTAATTCAGGAACATTGTTTACAATCACTATTAATCCTATAGGACATGAAGTCAATACTGCTCATTGAAGACAATAAGGATGTACGGGAAAACACCGCAGAAATATTAAGTCTTTCCAATTACAAGGTTTTTACTGCGGAGAACGGAAAAACCGGTGTTGAGTTAGCCGTACAGGAACATCCTGATCTGATTATCTGTGATATCATGATGCCTGTAATGGACGGTTACAGTGTGTTACATTCACTCAGCAAAAATTCAGAAACATCCTCCATCCCTTTTATATTTCTTACTGCAAAAACAGAACGGAGCGATCTGAGAAAAGGCATGGAGATGGGAGCCGATGATTACATCACGAAGCCTTTCGATGATATTGAATTGCTGAATGCGGTGGAAGCCCGGCTGGCAAAATCCGCAGCCCTTAAAAGAGATTTTGCAACAAGCATTGAAGGATTCAACGAGTTCATTTCTGCTGCAAAAAAGGTACAGCACCTCAACCTGCTGTCAGATGAACATGAAGTGCGGAATTATAAAAAGAGGCAACTCATCTATGAATCCGCGGGCAGGCCTGTCTGCATGTTCTTTGTTGAAAAAGGTAAGGTTAAAATTTTCCGTACTAACGATGATGGAAAAGAACTGATTACCAGCATTTTTAAAGAAGGTGAGTTCTTTGGTTACACACCGCTGTTTGAAGAAAGCCATTACCAGGATTCTGCCGAAGCGCTCGAAGACTGCGAAATAATGCTGATACCGAAAGAAGAGTTTTTTGAGTTGATCGGGAATGATCCCAGTGTAGCCGGCCGGTTCATCAGGATGCTGGCAGACAATCTTTCTGAAAGGGAAGAACAATTGCTGCAATTAGCATACAACTCCGTGCGCAAACGTGTTGCCAATAGTCTTTTACATGTTCAGAGCAGGTATAAGAAATCGGATAAAGACAACCCTGTACTACAGTTTACCCGCGAAGATTTGGCTAATGTAGTGGGCACTGCCACCGAATCGCTTATTCGCACTCTCAGCGATTTCAAAAGCGAAAAGCTGATTGACATTAAGGACGGTAAGATTTCCATCCTTAATGAAGAAAAACTGAGGAAGATGGTGAATTAAGATGAGGTATACTGCCCGGAAAGCTGTCCGTGCTAAAAGCAAATCGCGCTATTCTTCGGTATTGTTATCCGGATCTGAAACGGAAAACGGCTTACCATGCTTCTTGCTGATCTCATAACCTTCACTGTTCTGAAGAGCAAGAGTCCACTTATCTGTTAAGCTTGTTTCAATCCAGAGTGACCCTGACTTGCGGAAAATCTGTGCGTTCAAACCAAAATTTTGCTTGAACTCCTCTTCTATTTCGAATACGGTTTTGGAAGCATCCATTGTAATGGTGCCCGAATTGTGTTTCATGCGGAATGATCCGAGCAGGCGGTCGTTCGGAATCATATTCTTGTTTGGTGAGAGCTGATTCTTATGATGACCTCCCGTAAAGAATTCAATCTTTAAAAAAGGGAACCCTTTATTAAACTCCTGTTGAATTTCGCTGATTCTCCGTTCATCATTGATAGCAATTTCCATTTCAATTACCTCTTTTTGCGGGATGGTTAAGAAAGAAACACGACTCATGTTAGCACTTGAGTATAACATACAAACAAATGTACCGACATGAATTTGTTGAAATCCATGACATTAATCATGGCTTAAATTGAGTTTCATCAATGCCGGGGAGCGGGCATTTATAATGAGGATCGGTAAATGATGGGCAGCCAAGGGTTTTTCCCCTCCTTAATATTCCATCTCGTCAAAATAGCGGAGTATATGATCTTTCAGAAAGTCTTCCTGAACCAAAAGATCCATTACCGGTAGTTTCTTTCTGGCTACCCAATGCGGCCAGCCATCCTGGTCCAGTCCCGCCAATTCATAGTAGCCGGAACGGCTGAGGAGGCTGCAGGTAGCAATATGCATGAGGTCCTGCTTTTCTTCTTTGGTAAATTTTTTCTTGTACAAACCCAGTTCCCGGATACCAATCAGGAATAGGATGGCATTCAGGTCAGGGGCTTTGCCAAACTGATTCTTAAGTTTTTGCCGGAGGATCAGCCATCTTTTCTCACGTTCCAATATTTCGTTTTTGTCCTCCATAATTGTCATACTTTATTTTATCAGCTTACTATCCAGATACAAATTCATACCAGAATACAGGCACCGCAGGCCGGGCTGGTTTTTACGAATCTGTTTTTCAATTGACTATTTATAAAAAGTGCAATTCGAACAGAAGCGGTGATTATCAGCAGAAACCATGAGATCCGGTTGTTGTTTTTACGTTCAGCAGATGAGCTTCGTATGCGGTAAGCAACCGTAAAAAGGCCGGAAAACAGGAAACAAAAAGTTACATACTGAAAAAACCAACCGGTTACCGGGCCCTGTCAGAAACGCTTCAAATCTTTAGTTCAAAAGTATCCTGGTCTTTTAAAAAAGGTAATGACCGGCGGATGCTGTTCAGAGATTCGGAATTCAATTCAACGGTTTGCGTGACTTCTTTGTGCGATGCGCTCCAGAGTAATGTGCCAAACGGATCTACCACCGCACTCTCGCCCGGATGATAAATGCTGCTGCCATCGTTCCCTACGCGGTTTACACCAACCACGTAGCACTGGTTTTCGATAGCCCTGGCCTGCAGCAACACCTTCCACGCATTAATACGTCGTTCAGGCCAGTTGGCAACATACAGCAGTACATCGTAACCATTTGTATTTCTTGCCCATACCGGAAACCGGAGGTCATAACAGACAAGCGGAAGAATTTTCCAGCCTTTTAAATCAACAAGCAGTCTTTTGTTACCGGCCGAAAAATGAAGATGCTCATCACCAATTCCAAAGAGGTGTCTTTTATCATAAAATTCATAGCTGCCATCGGTCCGCACCCATAGCAGGCGGTTGTAGAACTTACCTTCATCGCGGATCATGGCACTTCCGCAGAGTACCGTATTTTTTCTTTTGGCTGTATCCCTCATCCAATGCAGTACTGTTCCATCCATTGGTTCGGCAAACAATTCAGGCCGCATAGAAAATCCGGTACTGAACATTTCAGGGAGCACGACCAGGTCAGTATGTTCCTTAATATTATCCAGTTTTTCAGAAAACATGATCAGGTTTTCCTGTACCTTTTCCCAATGCAATGAACTTTGCACCAGGGTAATATGCAAATTCGGTTTCATGAGCTTTCTTTAAGCAAGCGTGTAAACAGGATGTATCGTTTACCCAGGTTTTCCAGTCTTTGTTTTACATTCACTTTTTTGTCATCGGCAAGATTATACAGTTCAGGCAACAGTTTGATTTGTTCGATATGGTGGCGAATCTTGCGTAGAAATGCTTCGCAATCATAGCCGATGTACTTTTTAAGGAATGGGTTGTCGCCGGTCATTTCAATGTCAATTTTGCCTTTATTCATTTTCTTGAAATCAAACCCTTCATCAATTGCCCTGGCTAATTCCTGTACTTTCAGTTTTTCAATTATTTTCTCCGGAGGAATTTCTTTTTCCAGATAATGATCAAAAATGAGATCGATATTAAACTCAATTTCAGCCAGTATGCGGTTTTTAGTGCCGCGCGCTTTGGACTTCTCATCCTGTACTACTTTTACCAGGCCTTGCGAATCTTTGGCAAAACCAAAAAGATCTTTAATGAATTCAAGCATAAGGTCGTTCCGTCCAGATAAAAATAAAATAATTAATGTAAACAGGCGTCTTTACGGGCATAGTGTAACTTTAGGCTTCCATTTCAGATCATCACTGTTAAGTATTTGAAAAAATACCGGATAAACAATACACCATGCTCAGGTTATTGAAACGGCGTCGTACATGGGTGATCATATCACTGCTACTTCTTACAATTCCAATTGTGGCCTTTAAGATCATGGAGGCCAGTTTTGAAATAACGCCTGATGAAATGACTGAATACTTCAAGGAGAAACCGCAGCAACCCAATTTTAGTGTTTATACTGCTTTGGAGCGGGAAGTATTTTATGCTGAAACCGGGAGTGATACCAATCAAATGGTGTTGTTTGTTCACGGTGCACCGGGTTCGTGGGATGCTTTTATGAAATACCTGGGTGATACGGCACTGATGCGAAGAGCGCACCTGGTATCAGTGGATCGGCCGGGTTATGGTAAATCAGGTTTGGGGCAGTCCGTGATTTCTATTGAGGAGCAGTCAGCCATGATAGCACCGCTGCTTTTTGCAAACAAATCAGGCAAACCCGCTATACTGGTAGGCCATTCCTATGGTGGTCCCGTGATAGCAAGAATGGCAATGGACTATCCTGAAAAGGTGGGTGCCCTGGTGCTGCTCGCACCAGCGATTGACCCTGAACATGAAAAACTTTTTTTAATAAATTATCCTGCCAACTGGAAAGTATTCCGCTGGATGGTACCTGCTGTTTGGCGGGTTTCTAACGATGAAAAATTATCCCATGCGGCCGAGCTGGAAAAGATGGTACCGCTTTGGGCAAATATCCAGATTCCCTGTACCTACATGTATGGAGAAAAAGATGGACTCGTACCAACTGAAAATGTAACTTTTGCCAGGAAAATGCTCGTGAATGCCCCGTTGAATGTGATTGCCTTCCCGAAAGAGAATCATTTTATTCCCTGGACGCAGCAGGATTCGGTGACGAAGGTGATTATGGAATATTTGGATAGGTGAGGTAAAATGCTGGAGAAAGGAGGCAGGAGGCAGGAGCCAAGAGCCAGGAATCAGGAACCAGGAATCAGGAACCAGGAACCAGGAACCAGGAACCAGGAATCAGGAATCAGGACTGAAGACGTAAGACATAAGACATAAGACGGAAGACGGAAGACGGAAGACGGAAGACGTAAGACGGAAGATGGAAGATGGAAGATGGAAGAAAATGCAGATCGAAATTTATGTCGCTATAGGTTCTGTTTCTGAAAATGATCAATACTTTTTATTAAGGTGGAAGAACATGGATATGCAGATTCCTGGCTTACGGTTCCTGATTGCTGGTTGAGAACATTTCATATTCAAAATAAAGTGGTATTGAAAAAATCTATGGAGACTAAAAACGGTTGCGTAGTTTTAAAGATGTTCGCCGCAAGACGCTATCTCATTGCAGCATTGCTCCTATTGAATTTTTATGCATCGGCGCAAAGTTATCAATCAGTATTTGGGATGGATTCAACGATTTGGAATATCTATTATGAAGTAATTGACGGTGGATTTACAATTGAAGAAAAGGTATCTGCAGATACCATCATTAATGGCAAATTGTTTAAGCAGTTGCAAGGGCCGCCTTTTCTATTCGAGCCATCCTTTATTCGCGAAGATTCTTCCCATGCAAGGCTGTACATTTATTATGCTGAAGAGGAAGAAGAGTTCCTGATTATGGATCTTAACTGGGAAGTTGGAGATACTGTGCAATTCAATTCATTGCAGGAAGGCACCATCGCAATTATAGATTCCATTTATTTTTCAGATGGAGTTAAGCACCTGAGGGCAGATCTTGATATCCAGGCATGGCCAGTTCAAGTGGGTAAACTGGAATATATTGAAGGGGTGGGACCCAACTACGGGTTGTTCTATTTCACCAATCAAAACTATGGTTACGGGGCTTCTGCTTTGCTTTGTCATTTCAGAGACGGTATTAAAAACTATCAATACACAGATACCACTTTGGGCTGTTATTATTTTTGGGTAGGATCGGAGGAAGTACAGGAAAAACAGCAATTCATTCATGTCTTTCCCAATCCTGCTTCCGACCACATTACCATTTCCGGTATCACCGGTGATCCATCAACAACCTTTTTTCAGCTTAGAGATAATCAGGGAAATACTTTGTTTTCCGGAAAGATATTGGACTTTAATGAAGTGGTCTCTATGAAGAGTCTTCAATCAGGAAATTACTTTCTAAGTGTATATAATAAGCAAGGGATCTTATTTCACCAGGTACTACTCAAGTTAAATTGAAAGACCGGACAAATTTGCAACCCGATAGCAAATTTTTACGGCAGCTTGGTTATCAGTTTTTATGCACCCTTTGTCCCGAGCCACTTCCAGGCATTGTCCCAAAGAAGCTTACTTTTTGTTTCCGCCTTAAAATTGACTGATTCTATTAATTTTCCTGGCTCCAGTTCACCAAGCGGAAACGGGTAATCTGTTCCAAGACATACTTTATCTTCTCCCATCAGTTTAACAATAAATTGCAGCATGTCCGGATCATGCACCAGTGAATCGATCCAGAATTTACCAAGATAGTTTCTTGGGTTCACCGGATTATCGATCGCAACAAGATCCGGTCTTTCATTAAATCCATGTTCAATTCGTCCCAGCGTGGCCGGAAACGAACCACCACCATGTGCAAAGGCAACGCGAAGCGCAGGCAGTCTTTCCAGCACTCCGCCAAAAATCATGGAACAGATAGCACGTGATGTTTCCGCAGGCATTCCAACCAGCCAGGGCAACCAGTATTTAGTCATGTGTTCACGCCCCATCATTTCCCAGGGGTGCACAAAGAGGCAGGCACCCAGTTTTTCCGCTTCTTCAAAAAAGGGGAAAAATTCCTGTTCGCTCAGGTTTTTCTGATTGACATTGGATCCAATTTGTAAACCAGGCATACCTAATTCTTTAACACAACGGTGCAGTTCCAGGATAGCCAGTTCAGGATCCTGCAATGGAACAGTTCCAATTGCAGTAAACCGGTCGGGATACTGTTGTGCAATTGCTGCGATATGATCATTTAAAAATCGGGCAACCTCGAGCCCATCCTTAGGCCTTGCCCAGTAACTGAATAATACCGGAATCGTGCTTAACACCTGCATATCAATGTGGTGGTGATCGCATTCTTTTATTCTCACTGCAGGGTCCCAGCAGTTGTCCTGAATTTCCCGGAAAAATTTGTTGTCGACCATCATCTTCGCGCAACAGGGCTTATGGTGTTCTAAATGAACAAATCCGCCATATCCAAATTTGTCAGCCCACTTTGGAAGCTCTTCAGGAATGATGTGAGTATGAATATCTATTCTGGACATGAAGTCAAAAATAAGAAGTATAGCGATTGTATTGTTAGTAATGAGCACGGTATTATTACCTAATTGCCGGTTTGCGCTGTTTTTGTTTCTTCTTGTAAGACAGGAAGCAACAGTATCTGAGATTGTTTACTTGTTATACATGGCAAGGTATATTAACCGCATTGCAGCAGATGATTCCCGGAAAAAATAAAATACACGTTATAAACAATGATTGTGCAGAAATCAGTTTATATTTCTCTGGTAATAATATCCCCTTTCATGATAAAGATCTCTTGTTGGCCAATAAAATTTTTACCCGTCATCTGCTTATTTGCCTTATGCTGGAGCGGATGCAAAAGCAGTGGTAACCTGCTCCAACTGGATCACAGCAATTTTGTTGATGAGATTGCGACGGATCAGAACCTGGTTTTTACATTTACTACAGACCTTGTTCCCGATTCCATACTTAATGAATGGGACACGACCGGATATATCAGTTTCACGCCGGAAGTTCATGGTAAATTCAAGTGGAATGCACCTAATGAGTTAACTTTTTCTCCTTCAGAACCATTTGCGCCCAGTACTGATTTTGAAGCAACGTTAACTGACCATCTTACCAGGCACCTATCAGCGAAGCCGTTATTACCGAAAGAGAGCAAAGTCCGGTTTCATACACCGTACCTGATGTTGGGATCGGCACAGGTTTTTTATGCCAGGTCGCAACTAATGGCGGGCGCTGTAGAAGTGAAGATGAATCTGAGTTTCAATTGCAAAGTATTGCCGGCTTCACTGAATAAAAAGCTTCAAATTTTTGTAAATGAAAAGGAAGTCCCCTTCAGCATGTTAAGCAGTGAAGCGGATTATAGTATAGGTCTTTCGATAGCTGACGTGCGGGGTGATTCCAAAGAGCCGTTGCCCCTGAAGATACAGATAGCGGAAGGATTGCCATGTGTTGGAAGCAAATATGTAAGCAAAGAGCCGATGGTATTCCTCTCAGAGATTCCTGTGAAGGAGAAAATTATGATCACAGAAATGACGGCAAGCTTTGTTAACGGGCTGGGGATAATTAATGTTTTTGCCAATCAACCAATCATTAATGAAAAGTTGGAAGGCATCGTCAGCATTAGTCCGGACATAGCTTTCAAAGCGGAACTAATGGAGAATGGATTTAACCTGACCGGAGATTTTGAACCCGGCAAGAACTATGAAGTAACAGTTTCCAAAGTACTCACAGGCCTGTTTGGTTATTCACTGGAAGACGACTACCGTCAAATAGTTTCTTTCGGAGACCTGGAACCGGCCCTCTCATTCGCTGACAGCCGGTCAATTTACCTTTCCGCTAAAGGAGCCCGGAATATTGGAATTAATATCGTCAACATCAGTAACGTGAAGGTTTCCGTGATTAAGATTTATGAAAACAATATCCTCAATTTTATCCGTGGCGGTACTTCCTGGGGTTATTATTACGAAGAATATGGGGATGACTATCAATATCACGACTATCAATACTTTGATTACGAGCATTATGGCGACCTGGTGAAAGAGAAAACATTTGATGTACAGTCTTTGCCAAGGAAAGGCAATATGCGTTTGTTGAATATAAACCTGGAAGAGGTCGGATTTAACGATAAGTTCGAAGGCCTGTATGTTGTCAAGATAGAAGATGCAGAACATCAGTACCTGCAGGAATCAAAGTTTATTTCTCTTTCGGATATCGGGTTGATTGTAAGGGGAAGTGAGTATGAAATGATGGTTTTTGCAAATTCTGTTTTAACGGCTGAACCTTTATCCGGAGTGAAGGTCAACTTTATCAGCACCAACAACCAGGTAATTCAGACAGTATCAACCGACGCCAAAGGGACTGCTGTATTTAAAGATGTAAAAAAGGCAATGGGAAAATTTCGCATCGGTATGATAACCTGTACAGCGGGCGAGGATTTCAATTTCATGATTCTTGACAATACCATGGTGCAGACATCACGCTTTGATGTGGGAGGAAAATACAGCAACCCCGCACAACTTGATGCTTTTATCTATGGCGATCGGGATATCTACCGGCCGGGCGACAGTGTGCACGTAAATACAGTGATTCGCACCACAGACTGGAAGATACTGAAGGATGTACCGATGAAAATCAAGTTACTGCTGCCTTCGGGAAAGGAATATCAGACATACAGAAAAACCCCGGACAATCAGGGAGCATTTGAAACTTCCTTCTACCTGCCTCCCGCAATAATAACCGGGCTTTTTACCATTGAAGTGTATACAGGAAATGATGTGCTTATTCAATCACGGCGCATCAGCGTAGAAGAATTCGTACCGGACCGGATCAAAGTTACCAGTGTGCTTGACAAGCAGCATCTTAAACCAAATGAAGAGCTTACGGCCGATGTAACAGTAAACAATCTCTTTGGGCCACCGGCAGCAAACCGCAATTATGAAATACAAATGTCACTCAATGAACGTGCCTTTAATACAAAAAAATACAGTGATTATAACTTCAGCATAACTACTGTGGATGAGGTGCTATTTGAGCAGGTGCTGCGCCAGGGTAAGACCAGCGCCGAAGGCAAGATCACCGAACGATTCACCATACCTGACTACCATGATGTTGGTGTGCTTTCCGGAAAAATACTTACAACGGTATTTGATGAGTCGGGAAGGCCGGTGAACCGGCTGTCGGAATTTACGGTCCATACACAGGCAATTTTTTATGGAATCAAGTATTTCGACCATTGGCTCAGCACCAGGCAACAGGTGCCCTTTCAGTTTATGGCACTTTCTACCGATGGCCAGGCTGTCAATGCAAATGCGCAGGTAGAGATTTACAGGTACCATTGGGAAAATGTGGTAACGCGGCAGGGTGGAAGATTTGTTTATACTGCCCAGCGAAAAGATCAGTTGCTCTCACGACAAACTGTTAATGTTTCAACATCTGGCAGTACCATCAACTTCACGCCGGTAAATTCCGGTGAATACGAAGTCAGGATATACCGGCCGGGCGCCAGCACCTATGTGAAGCAAAATTTTTATGCTTATGGATGGGGCGATACGCAACAAACTTCCTTCGAAGTGAGCAATGAAGGTGAGGTTGCCATGCAACTGGATAAGGAAGTATATCAGGTGGGAGATAAGGCGGAGATACTGCTAAAATCACCTTTTAATGGAAAGATCCTGGTAACGGTGGAAAGAGACAAAGTTTTCGAATATTTTTATGTGACAACGGATAAAAGGGCATCAAGCATTACCATTCCTGTTAAGGAAGAATACCTTCCCAATGTATACATAACTGCTACTGCAATACGTCAATTGTCAGACAACCAGGTTCCGCTAATGGTAGCCCGTGGTTATCTGCCATTGAAGATTGAAAAGAAAGCCAACAAACTGAACGTTGCAATCAGTTGCAATGCACAATCACGTTCAAAGACCAGTCAAACGATTTCTGTCAAAACTGCACCCGATGCAGAACTTACCATCGCCGTTGTTGATGAAGGTATCCTGCAGCTGAAGAACTTCCAAACGCCGGATCCTTATGGTTACTTTTATCAACAGCGTGCATTGGAAGTCAGATCGTTTGATTTGTATCCTTTCTTATTTCCTGAATGGCAGACTTCGTTTTCAGCCCTAGGCGGAGATCTTGCCGAAATGGGCAAACGGGTGAATCCATTTACAGCCAAACGTTTTAACCTTGTATCATTGTGGAGTGGTATTTTAAAAGCCGATGCCGGCGGCAATGCAAGCTTCACAGTAAATGTGCCGCAATTTTCCGGGGCATTGCGTGTAATGGCCGTAGCGTATAAGGATAATGCCTTCGGTTCTTCTGAAAAGATCATAAAAATTGCCGACCCGATTGTGATCAGTACCTCTTTACCCAGATTTCTTTCACCAAAGGATTCGATCAGCGTTCCCGTAACCGTCACTAATACCACATCAAAAAATGCGCGGGTTACGGCGCAAATGGACTTGAGTGGGTTACTTAAATCAGCCGGGTCCACACAAAAGTCACTAACAATTCCTGCAAACAGTGAGGCACAGGTCTTTTTTGCCCTGGTGGCTTCGTCAGCAACCGGAACCGGAACCGTATCAGTTACCATCACCAGCGAGAGCGAGAAGTTTTCGGAGAAAACGGAAATATCCATTCGACCTCCTGCTTCGCTTACAAAGATTACCGGAAACGGGATGGTGAAAGGAAGCTCTTCAGAGAATATAGCATTGCAATCACAAATGATTCCCTCCTCCGTTGCGTCAAAACTGATCATCAGCAAATCGCCGTTGATTCAGTTCTCAAAAGACCTGCGTTACCTGTTACAATATCCTTATGGTTGTATTGAGCAAACGGTCTCTGCAGCATTCCCTCAGCTGTATTACCGCGATATTGCCAGTGCTATTGGCCAGGATAAGAAGGCCACCAGGTACAATCCGGATTACAATGTAAATGAAGCAATAAAAAAGATAGAAGCGATGCAGCTATACAATGGAGCCGTCAGTTACTGGCCCGGCGGTGACTATGAAAGCTGGTGGGGAACAGCTTATGCCGCGCATTTTCTCTATGAGGCGAAAAAGGCGGGCTTTGAAGTCAACGACAACTTACTAAGCAAGATGTATGGATATCTTCAAACCAAGCTAAGGACAAAAGAAACGGAATTGTATTATTACTCGGATGAAAACGGTATTTCAAGGTCAAAAACGATTGTCAAAAAGGAGATACCGTATTCCATTTTCGTATTGGCCCTTAGTGGCAGGTATGAAAAAACCTCAATGAATTACTATAAGGCAAATACCGGAGACCTCTCACTCGATGGACGGTATCTTCTGTCGTGTGCATTTGCCTTATCAGGAAATTTGGCAGCCTTTAAGGATTTGTTGCCGGGCTCTTTTAGCGGCGAAATCTCGAAGCGGGCATTTGGAGGCAGTTTTTATTCTCCGGTCCGGGATGAAGCGCTGGCTTTATATGTATTACTCGAATCTTCTCCGGATCATCCGCAAATTGGAATCATGGGAAAGCACCTTTCGGAAAAACTTAAATCTACTGTATGGCTCTCTACGCAAGACCGTGCCTTCGCTTTTCTTGCGTTAGGAAAGATGGCAAAACGTGCACAACAGAGTGATGTAACAGCCAGGGTAATGGTCAATGGCAAAGAGATCGGATCCTTTAGCGGTACCGACCTGGTGATTTCTGATGGCATTTCCAACCAGGTCATTACACTGCAGGCCTCAGGCAGCGGCAGTCTGTATTATTTCTGGGAAATGGAAGGTATCCCTTATAATATGGCAACGAAACAGGAAGACAGCTATCTTAAAGTACGCAAATCCTTTTACGACAGGTTTGGCCAGGAGCTTACCGGCAAATCATTCTTACAGAATGATTTAATTGTAGTCAAGCTTACTTTACAGGCGTTGGATTTTAATGCCAGTGTGGAGAATGTGGCGGTTACCGATCTGCTGCCTGCCGGTTTGGAGATTGAGAATCCGCGCATCGGAGCCATTCCGGAACTGGCATGGATCAAAGATGCTTCAGGGTATGATTATCTTGATGTGCGGGATGACCGGATTACTTTCTTCACGACCGCAACAGGCACCGTAAAAAATTATTACTATGTGGTACGTGCAGTTTCAAAAGGCTTGTTTAATATGGGACCGGTGAGTGCAGATGCCATGTACAATGGAGAATATCACAGCTACTGGGGAGCGGGTACCTTAATGGTGAAATAATGTTTGGTGCGGAAGCTGCATCACAGTGGAAGTATCAACTGTAATGGCTCTTCTTTTTTATTTACCAGTTGAAGTACGCGCTGACAAGCAGCCGTATCATTACTTACGTCACCCCTTCCATTTCAGGCAAGCCTGCAAAGGATACCAGTCTTTGTGTTTTGACTTAGTTGTTACTTCATTTCGGTAACAACCTGCGTCGCTTCAAACAGGTAAATATCCTTTTTCAGGTTTTTCAAAAACTGCTGATTACGCGCAATGCTGGTGGTATCTGCATTTATCTTAGACCAGTCGGCGGCGAGATTGGAAACAGAGACCAGTGCTGTATCAGACGATATTGCATCGTATTTTTTCTCCTGGGCATCCAGTTTTTCCTGTTCTGCACGGAACATTTCATACTGTAATGAATAGGTTGTATTATAACGGCGCTCCTTAAAATCAGTTGCTTCCTGCTGAATAAGTTGAAAGGCAGTACTGCTGGCGATACGCTGTTCACTTGCTTTCTTCAAAGCAGAAAGATTATAGGTTGCATTAATTTTTTCATAACGTGCCGGTGTTATTTCATCCCATCCAATAGCATAGGGATCTTCCTTTTCTCCGTTGGGAATTTGTGAGTACGGGTCGGGCAATATGATATCCGGGATAACACCTTTTAATTGCGTGGTACCCCCGTTTATCCGGTAAAATTTCTGTATAGTAATTTTTAATGATCCCAGTTTTTCCTGCGCTCCGGTAGTATGTGCTACAAAGTCATCCAGGTTGAAAAAATTCTGAACCGTTCCTTTACCAAATGTGCTGCTACTGCCTACCACAACAGCACGGTGATAGTCCTGCATGGCAGCAGCAACAATTTCAGATGCGGAGGCACTGTAATAATTTACCATAACTGTCAGCGGTCCGCTGTAAACGATCGATGGGTCTGAGTCTTGTAACACATTAGGTTTGGCACCGCGCGGCCTTACCTGAACTATGGGGCCGGTACTGATAAACAAACCACTCAGTTTAACGGCTTCCTGGAGTGAGCCGCCGCCATTATCTCTCAGGTCAAGTATTACCCCGGAAACATTTTCCGCTTTCAATTTCTCCAGCTCAATTTTCACATCCTCCGCACAACTCCTTCCTCCTTTCTGATCAAATGGGGCATAGAACTCAGGTAACCGGATATACCCTATTTTATTAGTACCTGACTGAATGATGGCAGATCTGGCAAAGGTGGCTTCAAGCACTACAATATCGCGGATTATAGGAATAATAACAATGGAACCATCAGGCTTACGAACAGTAAGCCTCACTTCCGTTCCCTTTTTGCCACGAATCAACTGAATGGCCTTGTCAAGCCGCATGCCCTCTATGCTTACCGGTTCAGCAGCACCCTGACCCACACTCAGTATTACATCATTGGCTTTCAACTGCCCTTGTCTCCAGGAGGCGCTACCTGCTACAATATTGGTAACCCTGATTTCACCGTCACGCTGCTGCAACTGCGCGCCAATTCCTTCCAGCTGGCCTGTCATCTGGATATCGAAGTTTTGCTTTTGCACCGGCGGAAAATATTCTGTATGCGGATCTTCAATGTTGGAAATGGTATTTATATAGATCGCCAGCCAGTCATTATGCTCCAATTCACGAATACGGTCAAAAAAGTCCTCGTTGTTTTTCCTGACCCGTTCACGTGCTGCCTTTTCCAGTTCTTCAAATGACTTAAGTTTTACGGTATCCGATTTTTCACTGGCTTTCTTCTGCTGGCTTTCCAACTGGGTAAGCTGCTGCAACACCTGCAGTTTCATATATTTTCTCCATTCATCTTTTAAAGCAGTGGTATCAGCAGCAAAAAAGATCTTGTCGGCGTCAGTTTGTATGCTTTCATCAATAGTAAAATTCATCGGCCCGTCAAGCGGCGCCAGGCTGTACCGGTAAACCTGGTCAATACGTTGCAGGTATATTTTCATTACCGCATCAAAAAATACATAAGAGCTGTCCTTTAACTGGTCATCTATTTCCTGTTTAAAAGAATTTAGGAGAATAATATCCTGCCTGGTAAAGACCTTTTTGTTATAATCCACTCTTTCGATAAATTCTTCAAATATCTTTTCAGAAAAGGCATCATCAACCGGTTTTGGTGAGTAATGCACAGCATTGATACCTCCCATAACCAAACCGATCAATTCTTTCTGATTTCCTGCCGGAAGCCGGTAGCGGTTAAAAGATAAAAAAACAGCGCTGGCAGCTAGAATGGCAATTACTGTAAATAGCACCACCGGTTTCACCTGCTTCGAAAACTTAGTCATGTATGAAAGAATTAGGAATTGCAAAAGTACATAATGAAGTGCAACCTGCATGTTTTAGACAAGTATCGGGTGTATGTCCATTCGTGCATCTTGACAAGTAATGGTTGGTGGGTTAAATTGCCAAATGGTTTAATTGCTGCGGCGAAGCCGATCACTTGCTATGCTGTATTCACTACGCTACTTTAC
>CAZGBP010000065.1:0-20164 GCA_964524035.1 uncultured Bifidobacteriaceae bacterium | reverse complement strand
CACTTCGTGAAAGAAATGAAGTTTGAGGAACATCCGGGCTTATGGTATGAGATGCAAAATCCAAATTGGAATGAAACCTCTTATTCACCCATCAATTGCAATTTCTACGATGAACTGGAAGCTGCTGCAACGTTGAAACGGAAATGTGTGATTGTTTTTAAAAATGATATCGGAGTCAAAATAAAAGCAGAAGGCGTTTTCAAAACATTTGCAGCGAAAAACCGGGAAGAATTTGCAGAACTTGAGGACAGAACGATGTTCCGGCTTGATAGATTGGTAAGTGTGGATGGCAAAATGATGCCCGGCGTTGCTGTGGTTTAAACCCACATTTTGCATTTCAAGACATGGTTTAACTCCGACTTATATGTTATTAGGATTTGTGATGCACCTTCCTGTATTATTAAAGTGGGCAAACGCATAGCAGAACGGAGTGGTAGCGAAGCGGGATTATCTTAATTGATAATCCTGGTTAAAAGCGTGCCTCAATCTGTTGTTGATTTTTTTTCAGGTAATTCTTGACTTTTGACCACGTTAATCCCTTTAGTGATTTCGGCGTGTCAGATTCTTCTGCCTCTTCAAAATAAAAAAGTGAGCGCATAATGTGTGCTGTATTGATGGTCGGATGCCCATATTTTTTTTCGAGCAATTCGGTAAAATTTCTTACCGGAAGTTGCACCAATTCATACAGGTCGAAAAAATCCTTTTTCTCTGCACGTTGCGCAATCGCTACCATTTTCATGCAGAGAATATCTTTCAACTGCGCAAGTTTCACCCCCTCATAATTTATAGGTTCTTCAAGGAGCGGATAAGGCAGATGAAAAAATGAAATACGTACCTTATTAATTTCTCCAAGTATTGTGTGGGGTTCATCTACCTTAACAATTCCACCAAGTCTTTCAATGAAAATTTTCGAAGGAGCAATCGCAGATTTGTCAGTAGAAAAGAAATCCAAATCTTCACTAAGCCGGTGACCTAACTGTATTGCCAAGGAAGAACCACCAGCCAAATAGAATTTTTTAGCAAGAGGTTCCTCACCAAAATGATATGCTATACGAAGTAACCGATCTGAGACGGCTTTTGGAAACATTTTACTTCTGATTTTGGAATGTGATAGCGAAGCGCCCAATAATTAGCTGTGCGGCGATCAAGGTTACTCGATCTTTTTACAATATCAATGATGTCGTCATCAGAATAATGCGCCAGCAGCCACCGTATATCGCTCATGTGGCCGTACTTCAATACCCGTTCAATAATTGACTTCCTGCTTTTTTTCAGGGTGACTTTATCAATATCGGTGTCCCAGAAAAATGGTCGCAGCAGCTCTTTGTCCTCTTTTTTCATAGTGATCAAAGATACTAAATCAGGCTTGAAATCCGTCCAAAAACCTCATTGGAGTATTTGATAAATCATTCATTTTCTAAACCATTGTTTGGCGGGACGCCAACCAGGGACTTCCAATCATTGGAAAACTGCTGCCCGTGTTCGGCGTCTCGCCGACCACCATCATAAATTATTGTTCCCCCCTGGATGGGGTGTACGACAAATTGGATATAGCTTATTGAGGGTTGAAATTGAGTATTAACTATTTGAATAAGTGAGTAAAGTAGCGTAGTGAATACAGCATAGCAAGTGACCGGCTTCGCCGCAGCCATTTAACCATTTAACCATTTAGCCATTTAGCCATTTAACCATTTAACCCATCAACCAGTGCTTCACAAGATGAAGAAATTGTTGTTTACCCCCTAGATGTTTATGTTACCCATACAACCGCCGTAGTAGTATCTTTGTCAAAATTCCAATACATGCTTACCCTTCAATATCTCAGAAACAATAAAGACGAAGCTATTATACGTTTGGCAAAAAAACATTTCGATGCTAAAGAGATCATCGAAAATATCATTGCTGCAGATGCCGGCCGCCGGCAGACACAGGCGCAACTGGATCAGCTGCTTTCTCAGTCAAACGTCCTCTCCAAAGAAATAGGGCAGTTGCTTGCGCAGGGAAAAAAAGAGGATGCCGAAGAAAAACGCAGTCAGTCTATAAAGTATCGCGATGAAGCGAAGCAACTCGAAGAAGCTTTGAAAATACAGGAGGAAACGTTGCAACAGTTGTTGGTTAGGCTACCCAACCTGCCCAATGAATTGGTGCCCGAAGGCAGAACACCGGAAGATAATGTGGTGGTTCGCGAAGGAGGCACTGTTCCGGTATTGCCAGCATCCGCACAGCCACACTGGGAGCTTGCAGCCAGATATGACATTATAGATTTCGAAACCGGGAATAAAGTTACCGGCGCAGGCTTCCCGTTTTATAAAGGAAAAGGGGCAAAGATGCAACGGGCGCTGATTTCATTTTTCCTCGACCATGCTATAGGTGCCGGTTATACAGAATACCAGCCACCCCTTCTGGTAAACGCGGAAACCGGATTCGCTACCGGACAATTACCCGATAAAGACGGGCAGATGTATTTCGCAAGTGAAGATGGATTTTACCTGATTCCTACTGCGGAAGTACCGGTCACCAATATCTACCGCGATATGATGGTGAAGGAAGAACAGCTACCCATTAAGATGACAGCCTATTCACAATGCTTCCGCCGTGAGGCCGGATCATATGGTAAAGATGTGCGTGGATTAAACCGTTTGCACCAGTTTGATAAAGTAGAAATTGTACGACTCAATCATCCCGACACCTCTTATGCGGCATTGGATGAAATGGTAAGTCATGTAGAAAGCTTAGTTCAGAAATTGGAACTGCCCTACCGTATTTTACGACTATGCGGTGGCGATATGAGTTTTGCCTCCGCACTTACTTATGACTTTGAAGTGTATTGCGCCGCACAGAAGAAATGGCTGGAAGTAAGCAGCGTTTCCAATTTCGAAACATTTCAATCCAACCGCATGAAATTGCGCTTCAAAGACAAAGACGGGAAAATTCAGTTGGCGCATACACTTAATGGCAGTGCATTGGCCTTGCCTCGGATTGTTGCTACATTATTAGAAAACAATCAGACAGCAGATGGAATAAAAATGCCGGCTGCATTGGTTCCTTATACGGGCTGGGATATGATTTGAAAACGGTAAAGGCAGATGCAAACGGATGAATCATGGGCGTTGCATTAGTTTCAGCTTTATGGGAGAACAATAGAGCAGTAAATTCAACCCGAATCACGTGCAAACCGAACCGGGAGATTATTATTTTGAACACAAAATTGTTCTGGCTAACTAAAATTACCCTACATTAGTTGTATAAATAAAATTCCAAAATTCTAAACTCAATCATTATGAAAAAAGCATTACTATCTTTTGTAATTATCTTCTCATTGATGTTGACTGCGAAAACATCATCTGCACAACGTTATTTTGAAGAAGTATTTACAAGCACTACCATAACTCCAAGCGTGGTTTACGGTCAGAATTACGGGGTACTTACCGGCGCACCGGCTTTACAACCACTTGTTATGGATGTTTACCAGCCTGTTGGTGATACTGAACAGGCACGTCCGCTGGTTATCTACCTGCACACGGGAAGTTTTCTTCCCCTGCTGATCAATGGAACCGCCACAGGCGACCGTCATGACAGTGCTACAGTGGAAATGTGCAAACAGTTTGCCCGCCGTGGTTACGTTTCTGCATCGATGGATTATAGGCTGGGATGGAATCCCGTTGGAAATACACAGGATATCCGCACCGGCACCTTGCTCATGGCTGTTTACCGTGCCATCCAGGATGCTAAAACATGCGTGAGGTATTTTAAGATGGAAGCCAAAACCATGGGCAATACCTATAAGATCGATACAAACAGGATCATGATCGTTGGCCAGGGTTCCGGTGGCTATGTGGCACTGGCCTATGCAACACTGGATAAAGCAGCCGAAATTCAACTGTTGAAATTCATTGCTGCTGAAACAGATCTTACGTATGGTTTTGTTGCCGGTCAACCATATGTGAACCAGGCACTATGGGGTGGATTTGACGGACTTGGCGGATTGCCCGGCTTCAATCAAAATAACTGGCCTGAATATGGAAACGATGTAAGCCTTGTGGTAAACATGGGCGGAGCAATCGGCGATTCTTCCTGGCTGGAAGACGGAGATATTCCCATTGTTTGCTTTCATGTAACCAACGATCCGTTTGCGCCCTATTCAAATGGTAATGTAATTGTTCCAACAACCGGGCAGTTTGTAGTGTATGTAAGCGGCAGCCGCGAAGTAGTGCGGTTATCGAATCAGTTTGGCAATAATGATGTATTCGACATTCCTTACACCGATCCTTATACTACCCGTGCCAATCAAATTAATGAAGGGTTTGAAGGATTGTTTCCTTTCATTCTCCCTGATCCTTCCATTGCCATTCCCGGCAATCCATTCCACGGACAGGCTGGTCCATGGGAATGGTGGGATTCCATTGCACTGCAGACGGTTGCTCCGGCATACGGCGTTCCTGCTGCCAACGTGGCTGTAATTTATGGAAATGCATTCCTGACCAATCCTGATGCATCAAAAGCAAAAGGGTTGAGTTACATCGATTCAATACAAGGTTACCTGGCACCACGGGCTGTTCAGGCCATGCAGTTGCCCGGATTTATCAGCGGTGTAAACACACCTGATCTTTTTGCAGCAGATGTAAAGATGTTCCCAAATCCTGCAGTCTCTTATTTCACGCTCAGGCTGGATGACCCGAAAGAAAAAATGAAGTATGTGCAGCTATTCGATATGACAGGCAAACTTGTTTATCAAATCAAAAACATCAACAGCAATGAAGTACAGGTATCGCGGGAAGACTTGCCCACCGGGCTCTACATGGTTAAGATTGGTTTGAATAAAAAAGAGATTCAGGGAAAATTAGTTTTTGAATAATAAGCGTGTTTACTCCGGCCATCGTTATTCGGCAATTTGGTTGCTGATAATTGCGGGACGAAGAACAGGAAACGGTTGACTCCATCGGGTCAACCGTTTTTTATTGCAGAGAAGATGGCAACCGGATAATTGAACTGTAATTGATTCCTGGTGATGCCCACTTTAAAAAGTTTCATGAAGATCTTAATGAATCCGCAGACCTCACAGATACTATACTTTCAGGGTGTACGATAAATTGGCTATTGAATATTCTGTGTTGAATATTGGATATTCAAATACTCAATTTTCACCACTTAAATTCTCAGCTCTCATTACTCATTACTCATTACTCAATACTCCATATGAATATTCATGCAAAAAAAAATCCTCTCCGTAACAGGAGAGGATTCCATTTCTTCGCAGACACTTTTCTATTTCGGAGCACCGCCATTGGAAACCGCTAACCTGGTTTTAATGGCATCTGTTTGACTGCATGAAACAGAACTTTGAATAGAAGCCTGCTTAATTTCTACCTGTGGCTTGGTTTCTGCGGCAGGTTCTTTCTTCTTTTGTTCTGTTGAGGAAGGAACTGTTCTAACCCGGTAAGAAGTAAAACCAGAAGTATCGGCAAGTAAGAATTCATTCACCAAAGTAAGGACTGCAAAGAGCATGGCAGTTATCAGAATGGTTTTAATGGATTTCATGGATTGCTTTTATTGAAGACGATTAAAACGGATGAAAAGTTACAAATTATCACTGAAAGGATATGCAATTTTAACTAGATATTAACTAATTCACAAAATCATGACAAAATCAACCAACGTTCAAAACCGGTATTTATTCTCTTGAATCAGCGGGGTTTTAAAAGGAAGGCGGGCTCTTCCATTCCCGCCTTCACCCCGTCGGTTGGCTTCACTTTGATCCGGTTTCCCTGGATCGGGCAGCTGTAACCGATTCCTTTTCTAGCCTGTGAAGGTTTAACCTGCCTTCGATAATTGCTGCGATAAACAATACGGGTTTTATGGCTGATATCGCTTCTGTTTCTGTTTGAATCTTATCAAGCATGCTGCAATCCGTTACCAATGTTGCACCAGAACTGACTTCCTGCGTTATCGCCTGTTGACCAGTGGCACACAATTCCTGCGCCGAAAGAGTACCTGCAGTAAAAAACAGTATGATGAGTGAGAGGATGGCTGTTGTTTTCATTTTGATGGAGTTTAATCTGTTGATGAATACAAACATTATTGCAACACAGAGGCAGCTGCAGTATCGAGGCGGCTCTTTAATTGGTCAGCAACGCCTTTCAATGAACCAACCTGGATCTCTTTAGTCTCTGAATGAATCCTGTTCATCATGGCAAGTTCCTCGTTTCTAACGACCACTTTCTTGCTCACCTGCTCATGAAGCATCCCTGTTTCAGGCATTGAAAGATTTTCGCTTTCCAATTGCAGCTGATCAAGTAATTGAACCTGCTGTACCGCAGCACTAACACTTGCGGAAGCCGGGCAGCAGTTACTGTTTGCTTCTACGGTGTCGGCGAAAACGGAATACGTGCTGAATTGAAGAAGTGCTAGAAGAAGCGTGATTGATTTCATGGCTTGATTTTTTTAGAGTTTGAAAGTGTCGTTAATGTGATGCGGTTAAAGGTTTTTTATTTCTATACCGCTGGAATCGATGCGGATATTCATGTCTTTGTGTTCATTGTCATCTTTGTCGCTGATTCCGGGGCATTGGTTACACTCAAGTCCGTCTTTTGTCATTTTCCATTCATGGCCCAGCATATCCCAGTCCCATGTATCGGTTACGTTTGATACATCGCTGAGCATTCCATCCAGAGATTTATCAAGTACAACCGATTTACCAACCGGAACCTTGAGCAACACCTTAATATGTTGTCCGCGATATTTCGATGAAGTGCTGATATTAAACTGCTCGGGAAGCATCAGCGCAGAATCTTTTACAACATAATTGTAGGAGATGGCTTCTGCCAGGTCTTTGGCCTCGTCGTACGTTCTTCCGCGTGAATACCTGGTAATAATAACGTAGGTTGAATCATTCTCACTTTGTTCAATATCCAGGTCGACAACCCGGTTTACCACTGAATCTGCATTATCATCCAATACAAAGAGGTCGCCAAAGCGAACGATCTCATCATTGTTGAAATCATAATCTACATTGTCAGGAGTTGATTGCAGAAAAATTCTGTTGCCGCTCATATTGGTAACCATACTGCTTTGCTTGATGGTTGCAGAACGCTGGAATTCGCTGGCAATTCTTACACCGGTAAGCACGCAGATCGCAATACCTACTAACCACAGGCCGGCCATTACCGCACCGATCATTCTAAGGTTCAGTTTCACCTTAAATAAGATTTTTAATCCGTTTAGCAGCAATAAGGTGAAAGGAATGCCTATGGCCAGGATACCACCTATTACGAGCCACCAGAGTTGTGAATTGGTGAGAACCATAGCGGTAATTTCATGAGGTACGGCAAAGCTGAAGAGGCCGACCCCACTGAAGATGGCAATAGTTAGCCCCACTAAGACGGCAATGCTTACTATAGTAATCACGATTCCGAATATGCCGGCGATAAACTTTCCGAATGCCCTCAGGATATCCCCGATGAAATCACCTACCTTTTGAGTTGATGAACGCACTCTTCTATTCATGGTATCAGATGTCAGTTCGCCGGCGAAGACCTCCCCCCGCTTTTTCAGGTTTTCCATTTCTTCACGGACATTCTTTTCAATGGTAGCTACATTAACCCGTTCAGCACGCATCTGCAGTTTATCGGAAGTGGTCTTAGCCTCCGGGATAATAAACCACAGTATGATGTAGAGAAACAATCCGGTGCCGGCGAAGATCAGCGAGAAGGCAAAAGCAAGACGCAGCCAGATCGGATCAATGTCAAAGTAAGCACTGATACCGGAGCATACGCCACCAAGGACCTTATCGTCCGGATTGCGGAAGAAACGTTTGCGGTTGGCTTCGAAGTAAACAGTCTGATCGCTTTTTGCTTTTGATTGCTGATCTTCCTCTTCATTGCCCGGCAGTTCTTCCGGCTTCCCCATGGCTTCTATTACTACATTAACATCGGCAGCCATAATAACTTTGTTGACGTCGGCATTGCGCTCGGCAAACATTTCAGCCAGGCGGCTTTCTATGTCGGCGATGATTTCTTCTTTTCCCTGTGTGGTTGAGAAATGAGCTTTGAGTTTCTCCAGGTATTTCTTCAACAGCTCATATGCATTTTCATCAATGTGAAAAACTATTCCACTGAGGTTGATGGTGACGGTTTTATTCATTGTTTGATTCGATTTGTGTGATTTGAGAAGATGGGGTTGTTTCTGTCTTTTGGGTGGTAAGGTCTACGGCTTTTACCAGTTCGTCCCAGGTTTTTCGAAGCTCTTCGAGAAACTTTTCACCGAGGCCGGTGAGCTTGTAGTATTTCCTGGGTGGACCGGATTTAGATTCAACCCATTGGTAGCTGAGGTAGCCGTCGTTCTTAAGACGGGTAAGCAGTGGATACAGCGTTCCTTCCACCACGATCAGTTTAGCCCTCTTCATCCGATCAAGAATCTCCGAAGCGTAGCATTCTTCATCATTACCGATGATGGAAAGAATGCAAAACTCGAGGATGCCTTTTCGCATTTGGGCTTGTGTGTTCTCGATGTTCATGGTATTAACTTGTTTTTGACGAAGCAAAGATATATGCAGTGTTTGGTATTTTGTATCACATAGTACCACTTATTTTTGAAAACATAGCATAAGTAATTGATTATGAACTAATAAATTTTTAGTACTTGGTAATAAAAAGTACTGCTTTTGACGTATTATTATCAATTAACTATCAAATTTTTGGGTGAAATGGATGGATTTTACGAAGTAAATGATGCTCGTTGAGTGAAGCCGAGGGTGTACCCTGAGCGAAGCCGAAGGGCACACCCGATAAGCTGCATTCTCCCCATGAAATTCGGGCGCTTCGGCTCCGCTCAGCGACCGAATTTCGCTTCGGCTCTGCGACCGAGTTTCCCTGAGCCACCACCTTTTCCACTTTTTGCTGCTCCTTTTTCGTCTCTGGCAATCAACTACAGCTCACAAAGAACTCAGTATCGAAAGGTTAGCTCCTGTCAACACCCTGTGTATAAAATTTACATGCAGAAAATAGGGTTTAGCCTACTTTCGTTTCCCCGAATTTTTTCCAACGCAAAAAAGTTTTTACCTTATGTCAAATGCTATCACCTTGAAAAAAGGAGCCCACACCACCTCCCGCACTACCTATACGTATGAAGAAGTGCTGCATGCTGCCGTAGAATACTTTCAGGGCGACGAACTGGCCGCAACTACCTGGATGAATAAATATGCGGTGAAGGATGCCAAAGGCCATTACTACGAGCTGACTCCGGACGATATGCACTGGCGTATGGCACGAGAATTTGCGAAAATGGAAATTCAGTTTTCTGTCCGCAGGGACTCTTTCGGAGAAAAAGTAAAACTGAACGGCGCCGCGAAAAATCTTTCGGAATACGGACAACATAGAGCATTTCTTTCCGAGGAAAGGATCTACGAGTACTTTAAACGTTTCCAATACATTATTCCGCAAGGTAGCGTCATGGGCGTACTGGGAAATCATACCATGGTGGCCTCACTCAGCAATTGTGTGGTGCTTCCGGAAATTTATGATTCCTACGGAGGCATCTTTTTTACCGATCAGCAACTTGCGCAGTTGTTTAAGCGGCGTTGCGGCGTTGGTATTGATATCTCCTCCATTCGTCCGGCAGGAGCGGAAGTGCTGAATGCGGCGGGTACCACCACCGGCGCCGTTTCATTTATGGAACGATTCTCCAACACTACGCGCGAAGTGGCACAGCATGGCCGTCGTGGTGCCCTGATGATTACCATGGACATCACCCATCCTGATGTGGAATTTTTTATAACCGCCAAACAGGATCTTGCTAAAGTAACCGGCGCGAATGTTTCCGTGAGACTGAGTGATGAATTTATGAATGCCGTTGCGGAAGACATTGACTTTACGCATCGCTGGCCGATTGAAGATCCAAATCCAAAATATACAAAGACCGTTCGCGCACGTGAGTTATGGGAAACCATCATCACCTGTGCACATAAAACAGCCGAACCGGGATTGATCTTTTGGGACCGGCAGCATAAGTATTCGACTTCATCCGTTTATCCGGGATATAAAAATGTTTCTACCAATCCATGCAGCGAAATTGCCATGCAGGGTGGCGATAGTTGCCGGTTGATTGCATTGAATCTTTTCTCATTCGTAGAAAATCCATTTACACCACAGGCGAGTTTCAACTACAAAAAATTATATGAAGTTACGTATGAAGCTCAACGACTCAGTGATGATTTGGTTGAACTTGAATTGCAGCACATCGATCGCATTTTAGAAAAAGTAGCGAGTGATCCTGAGCCTGATTTTATCAAAGATGTGGAAGTGCGCACCTGGAAACTATTGCAGGACCAGGGGAGAAAAGGACGTCGTACCGGACTTGGATTTACAGCATTAGGAGATGCAATTGCTGCATTGGGTTTGCCTTTTGATTCAACAGCAGCGTTGAAGGTGATTGATGAAATGCAAAAGACCAAATGCATGGCGGAGTTCGACAGCTCGGTGGATATGTCCATTGAGCGCGGATCATTTGAAGGATTCGATGTTGACATTGAGAATACGTCTGAATTCGTGCAGATGATGCAACAGGAGATGCCGGCAGTGTATAACCGCATGATGCAATTCGGCAGAAGAAATATTTCATTGAGCACGGTGGCGCCTACCGGAACACTCAGCATTCTTGCACAAACTTCTTCGGGCATTGAACCTGTTTATATGCTGAGTTACAAACGCCGCCGCAAAGTAAACCCAAACGATAAAAACCAGCGTGTTGATTTTGTAGATGCGATGGGTGATCCGTGGCAGGAGTTTGAGGTATACCATCCGAAACTGAAATTGTGGATGGAAGTGACCGGTGAAAAGGATTTGAAAAAATCTCCCTACTTCGGCAGCACCGCACCGGAAATTGACTGGATAAAACGCGTAGAAATTCAGAGTGTGGTGCAGAAATACATCACCCATTCCATTTCCTCCACCATCAACCTGCCAAATGATGTAGCTGTTGAAAAGGTGGGCGAGATTTATCTTGAAGCATGGAAGCATGGGCTGAAAGGCATTACCGTTTATCGGGATGGTTCACGTTCCGGTGTGTTGATTTCGAATGAGGAAAAGAAGTTGAGCGGAGCGAAATCCCGATCCTTATCGGGAAAGGAAGCCGCCGATGAAGTGCTTACTTCCAATGCACCGAAGCGTCCAAAAATCCTGGAAGCGGATGTATTGCGCTTTATGAACGGCCATGAGAAATGGAGTGCGGTAGTGGGCTTGCTGAAGGGAAAACCCTATGAAATATTTACCGGGGTGGTGAATGAAGATTCCATCCTGCTTCCTAACTATGTAGAAAAGGGTTGGGTGATCAAAACCCGCCTCGAAGACAAAACCACCCGTTACGATTTCCAATATATTGACCGCGCAGGATATAAGGTAACTATCGAAGGACTCTCCCGTTCGTTCGAACAGGAATTCTGGAACTATGCCAAACTGATCTCCGGCGTATTACGCCATGGCATGCCCTTACCACATGTTGTTGACCTGATCGAAAACCTCGACTTAAAAGCCGAATCCCTCAACACGTGGAAAGCCGGTGTAGAACGCGCCCTCAAAAAATACATCGAAGACGGAACCCCTGCCATTGACAAACAATGCGGCGATTGCGGTGATCCGACAGGGCTGGTGTATCAGGAGGGGTGTTTGGTTTGTAAGAGTTGCGGGAGTTCGAAGTGTGGGTAGGAAGAATGACTCAATATCCAGAATTCATGATTCAAGACATAAGATGTAAGACTTAAGATTTAGGACAATAGACACTCCGCTGCTGCATATTCATCAAACCGCCCTCGTGGCTTCATCATGAGGTTGAGGTAGAAGCCAATGAGACACAGGAGAATTCAATGCTACCTTACTGTTTTTGCATGCATGCAATACCCATGATTCTCTACCCGTTCGTTGTGGATTTCTTTTTAACTTTACGATATGCAATCCCGGAATCAAATATTGCAGGAAGTAAAGAATGCTGTATTACAGGTTGATCCTGTTGCCGAAGTTTATTTTTTCGGTTCAAGGGTTAGAGGAGACTTTCATGATGAATCGGATTGGGATTTCCTGGTACTCACTTCTTTTCGGGCAGATTTGAAACACAAGCGTATGTTCTGGCAAAGTGTATATCCTATCGAATTAAAATACCTGGCTTCAATAGGGATGATTGTGTATCCAAAAAATGAGTGGGATGATTTAGAAGTAACATCACTATATAGAAATATCAAGCGTGAAGGATTTAAGGTATGAAGCGCAGCAAAACAGAAGTGATGCAAGCCAGGATTAAAAAATCCAAAAGTTCTATTCAAGCTGCTGAGGTTTTGATTCAGCAATCATTGCATTTGGAAGCGGGCAACAAAATCTATTACGCTGCATTTCATATGGTGAAAGCTTTACTTGCCACCAGGGAATTTGATGCGAAAACCCATTCCGGAGTGAAATCATTATTTAGCGAACACTTTGTGAACACCGGATTGGTTTCTAAAGAATATGGAAGTTTTTTCAGCGACCTCGAACGAACTCGCTCTGATTTTGACTACAATGATTTTGTATCTTACACTGATGAAGAAATTGATGAACTGCTTTCTCAGACTAAAGAGTTTTTAGAAGCGATTGAATCATTTATTGACAATGAACTTTCCTAAGCTTTAATACCAGAAAAGCCAATCCAAAAGAAAAAAAGGAATATTTCCAAGCCAGGTAAAGCGTATGTTGTTTGTTTTGCTGAAAATGAAAAGGATCACGCTCATTTGACGGCGAAAGAGAATCGCGCTTATGATATTGAGAAATTGATTTCAACTTCTGTCAAACAGCGCACTACTAAAGGTGTTTGATCAGTAGGCCGGATAAAAGTAGTTAAGCCACATTATTCCAACTCACAGGTGTTAAGGCTTCTCAAAAAATTGCAAGTTGCACCGTTTCTTTACTTACTAAAAGTGGTATGATTTCACAACGTTCCTCCTGTGGTCTTTCTACTTTAAACACCGCTGTTGGTGCCGTTCGCGGGGCAACAATAATTTTTACGCTACCCGCATGTTTCGTAAAGAGTTCTTCCACAATCGCAGGATGATTGTTATTTGCGGAGAGATGCGACAATAACAGGTGACTCATGTAAGAGGGCTTATGCTTCAGAAACAGTTCGAGTGCTTCGCTATTCGACAAATGTCCTTTGCCTCCGCTGATGCGTTTCTTTAAATGCTGCGGGTAACCTCCGTCTTCCAGCATTTGGAGGTCGTAGTTGCTTTCGAGGAAGCAGGCATGACATTGCCGGAAATAATGAATCACTGTTTTACAAACCTGGCCAATATCGGTGAATACTCCCGCTTTAATGCCATCGTGTTCTACCACGAAACTCACCGGGTCGGCTGCATCGTGATGTTTGATAAAAGGCAAAACCGTCAGGCTGCCTACCACCGTTTTTTCATTAGCCCTGAAGGTATGTTTCAATGCCGGTTCAATTCGCATGCCGGCATTCTTCAGGGTATCCGGCAAAATATAAACAGGCAACCTGTATTGCTTCGACAATTGTGCGGCGCCGGTGATATGATCCCGATGCTCGTGTGAAATAAACAGCGCACGCACCTGCTCCATTTTCAGTTGCAGGTTGTTCATTCGTCTCACGGTTTCACGGCAGGATAAACCGGCATCAATTAATACAGCATCCAGTCCGTTACCTATAAAATAGCAATTGCCATTGCTGCCGGAGTTGAGTGAAGAGATGAAGAGCGGCATGGGTGCAAAGGTTGCATTTTTTCAAGAATGTGCTGTAAATGATTTCAGCTAAAACCTGAATACGCAATATCGCAGGCTTCATCGGCAGTATTTACAACATGATTCATATGATGAGATCGCTTTCACCCGGATATTACAGTCGAAGTTTGCGGTGGATTACTTCAGGATGAATACCAACTGCTATGCAGTAGAGAAAACCATTGAATCATTATCCGGTAGTAGTTTCCTACATAGATATTTGATTTCAAAGCAGGTGATGTAAAGAAATGTTAACAGTAAGAATTCCTTAACCAGCATAATTGCCAATAACCCTTGCTCAATAAAGCTTTTAAGCCTTCTAAAAGGCCAACTGCAAAAGCCGGGTTCGGATAAAGAAAGGCGGAAATCTATGAAAAACGTTTCATCAGGCATTTTGGCCTCAGGCCACACCATCCAACCATTTTTCTATGCGCTTTCGCGACTTGGCGCTAAATTATTTTTGATTTTACTTCATAGTAATATAGCAATTTATTATTAGCGCGAAGACGCAAAGGCGCGAAGGGTGCGAATTTGTTCAATTGGATAAGTGAAGTTGAGCATTCATTTATAATGGTTGGTGCCCAGCAATCCTTGGTACTATACTTCTGAGCACTACATGATTTAAGCATTTGATTTGAGTTTTAATAAAACCTTTAAGCTCTGCAGGCTTTGTTGCATAATGGAAATGGTTTTATTCGGTAAGAAGTTTCAAATTTCTGTTTCAAAGCAAGAGGCTTTTCGAAAGACTGTTTTAGTAATTATGCTACCTTTCGGATGCAATGAAACCAAGGCTTATTTTCTTGCTGCTCTGTGTCTGCTGCTTTCAAGAGGTGAAAGCACAATTGCTGCCATCATTCGGTGGCAGCAGAACGGGAACCACCGGCTTTCAGTTTCTTAAGATTGCTCCCGATGCCCGGTCTGCCGGGTTGGGAGGCAGCATGATTGCTATCGTAGATGACCTTTCGGCACTTTACTGGAATCCTGCCGGTATCACAAAAACGGATACGCAAGATCTTCATATTCAGCTTTCGCAAACCATCTATTTCGCCGATGTAAATATGAGTTTTGCGGGAATCGTTCACCAGTTGAATAAGCAAACCTATATTGGTGCTAGCCTTGTTTATCTTTCAACAGGCTCTATGGATGTTACCACCGAGTTTCAGCCACTTGGTACCGGCCAAACATTTGTTGCCAACGACCTGGCGGTAGCCGTTTCACTGGGGCGCGTGCTTACCGATAATTTCCGGTTTGGCATAACCGGTAAATATATCCGTGAGAGTTTTGCTGAGGTGCATGCTGATAACGCGGTTCTTGATTTTGGATTTCAGTATGAAGTGGGTGCGGCCAATACACGGTTTGCAGTTGGTGTTGCCAACTTCGGATTTAATACCGAGCCATCCGGAACGATTACCGTGCCTACTCTTGCAGGATTTGATACGATCCAGGATTTTGAAAAAATTGCAGTGCCTGCAGTTTTCAGAATCGGAATTGCCTGGGATCCTGTAAAACTTACCATACACCGTCTTACTCTGGCGGGCCAGTTAAATCATCCGACTGACAACAATGAAACCTATAACCTGGGTGCTGAATATGCATGGCGATCCACCTTGTTTTGCCGCGCCGGGTACGAATTTGGTTTGGATGAGCAGGGTATTCCTAATTTTGGATTTGGCGTTCGGTTCAAAAGAAACTTTGGCATGTTGCAGTTTGATTATGGTTTTGAAGATAAAAGCAGGTTGGGCAGTGTGCACCGTTTTACTTTCAGTGCTTCATTTTTTTAGCGGATGTTCAAAAGAATGGTACTTACATGAATCACCTATCAGCCTGCTGCAGGCGATGGTTCCTGCTGCTTTATATGCTTCCACTTTTCACTTCCTGCGATTTCCTGTTTGGCAGCAAGGAAGATGACCAGGTGAATGAGATTTTTGAGCAAGGGGCCATTGATCCTGATTTGTATCCTGAAGAGGCCGGATATGTACCCATGTTCCCATTTTGGGAAGCTATTCCGCATCCTGTTGATGTATATACTGGATATGATGAGATGGTTTATGTTATCAGCGACAATGGCCTGGAGATTTTTGATCAGAAAGGAAGCAGGCAACGAACGATACCCATTCCGGAGGCAACCGATGTTATTCAGGACAGAAGGCTGCATACCTACGTAGCAGGAAAAGTGGATATAGTAATTGAGGGTACCCTGTATCGCCTGCCTGCTGTGTATCACCTTATCAATGCTTCTACCGCTGATGAAGTACTGATCATCGATACCCTCATTCAGCCATTTTGTGATATGTCGCGAAACAATACCGCTTTCCGCGGTGCCGGTGATGAAGCGGTTTCTTTCACCGGGTTAGCTACTACAAGCGATAATTTGCTTTATGTTTCCCGCACCGGCCCGGCTAACAGTGTATCGTCAGTGGCAAGGCCGGACAATACGATTCTTATTTTTGATCCTGATGGTATCAATACCGGATATTCGGTTGGCCTGAATCCGGTGAGTTCCAGTTTGAAATCGGTGTTGCAGGTAAGCAGCATTGCTGGTTTTGCCGCGCCGCCACAAAGTGTTTCCGGAATAAGCACACTACCCGATTTTGTCCTGTTACAAAAGGATCCTGTAGCACAATACAAAGCATTATGGATAAAGGAAGTGATGGATCCTGACGCAGGTGTGATTTATACGGAAAACGCGGCATTGCTGAATTTCGATACTTCACAGGCTAGCCGTTTTCTGTATATGCCTGACCGGTTTATTGCGCCGGAAGACGTTTATATTGCACCGGACTTCAGCGGGTACATTTTCATTGTGGACAGTGGTACCGATTCGTTATACCAGTTTACACAAAAAGGATTTGAAGGTGTAAATCCTCCGGCAACGAGTACTTCAAAGAAACAATTGCTGGCATCTTTTGGTGGTGAGGGCAGTGGCCCGTTTCAGTTTATTGATCCGTCCGGTGTCTGTTACTTTGAGAAGATTATTTACATAGCAGATAAAGGAAACAACCGCATTTGCCGGTATATGCTGAGTACGGATATCGAATGAATTTGAGATGGTATTTCGTTAACCTGAAAAAGTTGCTATCAGGTGCCATGTTGTTCAACATTTATCCTGTCACATTCACTGCCTGAGATAATGACCTGATTATGCCTTTTTTCATGCGGCGGTTTTATTATTTTTTTCCGGAAACACGTTCATCAATTCGTTTCGGGAGCAGGCCTGGTCATACCGGTTTTCTCCACCCTCAAACCAACAGCCATAATGCCGGGCAGTGGATCTTCGCGCATATTTTGAGTTATGGTAAAAGTATATGTGCCGGCTTTATTAAAAAATGCATTTTCCTGTATCAATGAACGGAAGTCCCAGATATCGCCCAGCCCTTCACCATGCCATTTGCCTTCATCGTTGGCCAGAATGATTTCAATGCGCCTGTCAGTATGTGTGCCATCAGGAAATTGGGTATCCACCAGCAGCCAGATATTTTGAAACGGGTACAAATCAATATGCCGGATGTTCACATAAATATTATAAAGCGCGGAAGTGTCAGGGATCTCTACAGTAAAAGCGGGTACCACCTTACTGTCCCATGTGTATTTCTCAATGCTGATGTTCTTTTCATATACCCTGTTCTTCTCACAGGAGGCCAGAAACATCAACAGCAATGCGATATAGATAGGAAGACTACGTTTCAATGTTTAATACGTTTTGTTGAGGTAGCTCTTTACGCTGTTTTTCGGAATAAATGCAGACTCATAAGCACAAGAATAACACTATTGATTTTTTAAGATTTTCAAGTATTTACTTTTTTTTAACTTATCAGGAAACGCACAAATCAAAGCAGATTCGGTATCTGACGTTGATGGTGAGTTGATCAAATCTGTGGTTATCTCTTAAGATCCTTCTAAAGCTCGTTCTGTTTTGCCGCATTATCCCTGACTCCACGGAGCAACAATTTATTTTTGTTTGCCTTGCGGTGGCCGGTTACCGGATGGTTGCTGCCCCCTGTTACCGGGAGGCCGGTTACCACTTTTGTTTTTTCTCTTCTTCTTTTTTGCTTTGTTGTCCAGGCTTGCCAGGCTTGTTTGCCCTACTGTATCGGTAAACTCATACGTTTCTTTTACCGGCGCAAGTTTGATGGCACCCAGGTCAGTCGGTTTAGTCCCATTCTTATTCATTTCGGCAATTTCCTTAACACGCTCTACCGTAAGCGGATGGAATACCGTACTGTCTTTATACGAAAACCAGAGCATTCTCTTAAAGATGTCTGTTTTTTGAAGGTAGGCGATGCCCGTTTCTGTTTCCAGCCTGTCGATTTGCTGTGGAAAATCATAGAGGGCATCCATGTAGGTATCCAGTTCATAGTTTAAGCAGCATTTCAGGCGACCGCACTGACCGGATAGTTTAGCCTGGTTAATACTCATTTGCTGGTAACGGGCTGCTGTAGTTGATACAGTTTTAAATTCCGTTAGCCAGGTGCTGCAGCAAAGTTCCCTGCCGCACGACCCTATGCCGCCTATACGGCCGGCTTCCTGCCGTGCACCGATCTGGTGCATCTCCACTTTAATATGAAACTCTTTAGCAAAAGATTTAATAAGCTCTCTGAAATCCACTCTTTCGTCTGCCGTGTAATAAAAGGTTGCCTTTTTACCATCGCCCTGGTATTCTACATCTCCAATTTTCATATTCAGATTCATCTGTCGGGCGATAGCACGCGCGCGCACCATCGTGTCGCGGTCAAGTGTGCGGGCATCTTCCCATTTCTTCAAATCATACTCATTGGCTTTCCTGATTATGCCTTTGATATCATCTGAATTCTCCGGTACACGTTTTCTTTTCATCTGCAGCTTCACCAACTCTCCGGTAAGGGAGACCACGCCGGTATCATAACCACCGGTGCCACTTTCCACAACTACCACATCATGGGTGTCGATAATGAGTCTGTGGAGGTTGCGGTAAAATTCTTTTCTGGCTCCGTTCTTGAAGCTTACCTCTACAAACAGGGAATCATCCGTTTCATTGGCAACCGGCATATCGGCCAGCCAGTCATAAACATTCAGCCTGTTACAGCCGCCATTGCTGCACGTACCATTACTCTTGCAGCCGTTAGGCTTACCATTCACACCTGTTGTACATCCATTGCAGCCCATATTTTCCGAAAAGTGTTACTGTTTGGAATCGTGTAATCTTAAATTTTTGTTGCTTTAAACCGGCGCATGCCGGCATGTATTAATAAAGGTTCAGGCAACAAACATACTCAAGCGGTTAAAGATAATTTTTTCCTGCTGATGATCGGTATCATTTGCAGGGATAGGTTCATGAACAGAATTTTAGGATGTGCATTGCGCTCAATATGGTAGTGCGACTGATCAAACAAATCTGCCATGGCATGCCAGTCGCCGGTATCCATGTTGCCTGCCATCCAGTCGCCCAGCCTTCTTTCCTCTTCATGCAAACGCGAATGCTGAGTGCCAACGTGCTGTAACAGCAGGCATTCATGCAGGAATTCCAGTGCATACCGGAAAAACCCTTTCTGTGCTTCCCTGCCAATCTTTGCCACTTCTTCAACCCATTCAAACAAGGAATGGGAATCCTGTGAGAAGAGCAAACGTAACCAGCGGTTAAATAATTCCTGGTTATTGTCTTCTGTATTTTTTAATTGACGGAGGACTTCATTGTAGTTACCTTCCGAGCGCCTCACAATTTTGGAGGCATCCGTTTCACTGATTCCGTGTTTGTCTTTAAGTGCCTCTAACAGGTCGCTATCCTGTAAGCGCGGTATGCTAAGAATCTGGGTACGTGACAAAATAGTACCGAGCAACTGATCCCGGTTTTCTGCAACAAGGATCAGCATGGTTTTTTCCGGGGGTTCTTCCAGAAGTTTCAACAAAATATTGCCTTCTTTTAAAAGATATTCGGCGCGCCAGAGTACAAGTATTTTGTAGGCAGATTCGTAAGTCTTCAGGCTTAGGGTATGTATAATAGCACGGCATTCTGCTGCTGAAATATTTCCCTGTTTGTTTTCCGCGTTGATAAAATCAAACCATTCCGTAACGTTACGGTACGGGTTTTCGAGCATGGCCTCTCTCCACAACGGCAGGAAGTCGCTACTGAGCGCGGGATTTTCACTTCCTGCTTTCAATTTAAAAGCAGGGAAGGAATAATGAATATCCGGATGAATCAGTTTGCGCGATTTTACACATGACATACAAGTGCCGCAGGAATCTTCCGCTTGCCTGTTTTCGCAGTTCAGGTATTGGGCAAAGGCCAAAGCCAATGCAAGATTCCCGCTGCCTTCAGGCCCGAGGAAAAGCTGAGCATGACTCACACGTCCTTCCTGAACACTGCGAATCAGTTTTTGCTTGATGGATTGCTGGCCGATGACGTCCTTAAAAAACATACAGGGCTTCAAAAATAAGCAACC
>CAZGBP010000064.1:0-20174 GCA_964524035.1 uncultured Bifidobacteriaceae bacterium | reverse complement strand
AAGAAGAGGGTTGCACTGCCTCGGTTTACCAATCACCAATCGGCGATAACTGGGATGGGTTTATTGCGAAGTATGATACAGCAGGCAACCTGCTGCGTTGGGTGAAGTTAGGAGGTAATAAATTCAACCAGGGAGCACCGGATAATATTCTGGCCATTACGGTAGATCCGTTCACAAGCGACCTTTTTGTAACCGGAAGGGCAAAGAGTAATAACATGGGCAGTAATGCACTCACCAAGTTTGACAGCACCTTTAATTCCACTGCGAATACCGGAGATTGTTTTATCGCCAAATTTGATAATTGCCTTTCCAACCTCGAGTTTTTCAGTTTCTACGGTGGATTCCTTGATGACCGCGGGCATGATATTGTTTTAGATACCAGCAAAGGCTACAGCATTCCGATTATTTCGGGCACGACAGAGAGCTTTAACATACAGATTGATCCGCCGAATCTTCCAGATGACTACAACAGCAACTCCATGCACTGCAATGGTGCCGGTGTTTGCATTGATGCCTTTTTGATGAAATGGGATCCGGTGCTTACACAAGGCCCTCAGTGGTTCCTGTATTTCGGAGGCAGCAATACCGATCGCGGCAGAAGACTGGCGCTGGATCAGAAAGGCAATATCTTCTGGACGGGCTGGACACAGAGTTCCAATATGTATAAAACCGGGAATGCCTTTGATAAAACCTATGGCGGAGGCGGAGATAATGATGCGTATGTTGCCAAAGTTACCCTTGACGGAGACATTCCCTGGTGCACTTTTTATGGTGGAAATTCCATTGACGTCTCAAATGGTTTACTATGGTACCAGGATCCGGCTACCTTGCTTAAGTATGTTATTGTAACAGGTCTTACCACCAGTACCAACCTGAGTTGCACTACCTGTGCACAGGCTCCATTTCTCAGTGATCTGAACGGGCCAGGTAATGATGGACCGAACATGGATGCGTTTATAGCCAAGTTAACAGATTTACCTATTGGCCAGAAGCAGAAACTGGATTTCTATACCCTTTATGGCGGAACCCGCATGGAGGATTTTGATGAAACAGAAAGTCATGGTCCTTTTCTGGACTTTGGCACAAATAACGAAATCTATATTTCACTTTCTACCAAGAGTCCTGACATAGGCTCTGTAACAAAACTTACCAATGTGATTGGTGCCTACCAGGCTGCTGACAAGACCACGTCCGATGGTTTTGTAGGATTGATTGGCTTAACGAATATACAGACCTGTATGCCTTTGCGACCGGAAGATGCATCTAGCGCCACACCGGTTGATTTCTTTTCTTACCCCCAGCCTTTCCAAAATGAACTGACCTTTATGATACGTGCCGACGTAGCAGGTACAGGAAGGATTGAGGTAATTGATTTTTATGGTAGAACCGTACTTATCAGGGAAGTACCCTTAGAAGAAGGGGAGAATCAGCTACAGTTGGATGGTGGTCCATTATCACAGGGAGTTTATTTTGCTAAGGCAGTATTCAACGATCAGTTGCTGATTACTAAAATGATCAAGCAGTAACAGGTTCAGGTGTTGGTCAGTGCGCATTTAATCCAAACGCATCCATCGTAGTATTTTCCTGAAATCAATCATGCCGGCAAGGGCAGCTGACAGGAAGAGCATGCCCGGAAGTTTATAGCGTATCAATGCGCCGAGGTTGGGTACCACACTTCCGGTAAAAAGGAAAACGGCAATAGCAAAGAGGAAGCAGAAAGTAAAAGCCGCAACAGGCTTGTCTTTTTTCCTGGTGATCAATATGGCAGCAATCAACAAAAGCAGGAGCAGCATATTGTCTAAAGCAAAGGGAACCTGATAGTAAACTGTTCTTTCAAATAAAGAGGGGTGAAGAAGGCAATTGGAAAGTGAAGTTGGTATTGCATGGAAAAGTGAAAGTAAAGTGCCATCCAAAGGAAACACCGGCAAGGTAACGGCCGACGGAATGGTTAAGAATTCCTGTTGTTGCTGCATCATTCGAACTGCTAAATTCAGGGAAGGGAACAACCGATACATAAAAAGGAGAATACCAAAAAGACTACAGGCAGTTGCTGTAGCAAGGAACACACCATGTTTAGGAAATTTAACAGATAGTGCATAAGCTGCCAGGCAGGGGAGCAGCAACAGCAACAAATAATTACGTACCATCAGCAGCAACCAGCAACCAAAAAGAAAGAAGAGCACGGTTTTCCATCTCAGTCCCTGCAACAACTTTTGAAAGCAGAAAAGGATAATGCCTATTGAGGCCAATGCCAGTCCGTCTTTATGAATGCCGGATGACCAGAATGCAACAGACGGAAAAACAAAAAGCAGGAACAAGAGTACGTATTTGTTCGGTAACACGCATTCGTACAACCACCGGAACAGGTAAAGGATACCTGCCAGTGTGATAAAATTAAAAATCACCACATTCACATAATACCGGCTGAAGCTCACTAAGTTCATCAATGCATTCAGTCGCGTCATGAAGTAGGAATTCATCACATTCCAGTAGATCATCTGAGATTCGTAAGAAGCCAGGTCGGCGGGCGGTGGTTTTACGGTATACCAAAACGTAAGGCGGAAGAAATGCCCGGGATGATCGGGCAAGGCACTTAGCAGTATTTTGCTTTCGTTAAAATAAGAAAAGGTATCCCCACCTGAATACAATTGCATGTGCAGCAAACCGTAAATAATGCCGGTAAGCACTTTCAGCAGGAATATGGCCATTACCAGTATTGCCGGAAGTTTGAACTGACTAAAGAACGGGTGTTTAAAAATGATCCAGCAGCCTCCTGCAGTATAGAGTAGCACCAACAGAAATTCAGAAGCCGTCATAACCGGTAAATTAGCCTATCCGGATCATATCAAAAGGAAATAATCCGGTTTTCAGCCATCTTATTTGAAATCAAGCACCTCAATTTTGTGAGTGCAGAAACTGTATTCTCTTGCCACGTTGGAACAAACGATAATCAGCCGGTTGCCCCCGAAATTTTTCATCAGGTCAACATACCAGGCTACGCCCTTTTCATCCAGATTGGTGGTAGGTTCATCGAGCAGCAGCAATGGAACATCAGACAAGACAGCCAGCGCTACTTTCAGGCGTTGTTTCATTCCGGAAGAATAGTTGCGGATCTGTTTTCCTGATCCCGGTTTCAGTTGTGTTATCTCTATGGCATCAGCAATGGTCAGCGAACTCAGGAGTGGTTTGAAGTGCTGTTGAAAAGCGAAATGTTCCTCCAGGGTAAGTTCTTCCACCAATTCAAGATAAGGTGCGGAGATACTCAGTTTCCTGAAGATCTGATCCGCTTCAATTGGATGATCTGCGTCTTCATACGTGATGGTTCCGGCAGAGGGTGCGAGCAATCCTGCAATCATCCGGAGGAGTGTTGATTTGCCGCTGCCATTCGGTCCCAGTACGGCATAAGCATTTCCGGATTCAAAGGTGTACCGGATATTCTTCAGTACCCATTCATAGTTAAATCGTTTGCCGGCATTGTTAATCGTGATTTTCATCCCGGCCGTTGGTATACCCTTTCATGATGCCTCTTTCTGATCCGCGGATGAAATCCACGATAATATCTTTTTCAGGCGAGGAGGCAAATTCTTCATCTACCAGGGTAAGCGCTTTGGTAATGTTATGATTTTTTACAAAGATGATACGGTAAATATCTTCGATGAGGTTAATGCTGTCCTCCTTATATCCTCTCCTGCGAAGTCCGATGGAATTGATACCCACATAGGAAAGGGGCTCTTTAGCTGCCTTAACAAACGGGGGCACATCTTTTCTGACAAGCGAACCGCCTGAAACGAATGCATGCTGGCCAATCTTCACAAACTGGTGTACGGCCGAAACGCCGCCCAGCACCGCATAGTCTTCTATTACAATATGACCTGCAAGCGCTGCATTATTGGCAATCACACAGTTGTTGCCAATTACACAATCGTGCGCCACATGTGCATAGGCCATCAGCAGGCAGTTGCTGCCTACGATGGTTTGCTGGTTGGCAGTAGTGCCTTTGTTAACCGTTACACATTCACGAATGGTGGTATCGTCTCCTATGATGGCAAGGGTTGCTTCTCCCATGTATTTGAGATCCTGCGGTTCACCGGAAATGACGGCACCCGGATAAATTTTACAGTTATTACCTATACGGGCGCCATTCATAATGGTAACGTTGGGGCCGATCCAACATCCATCGCCGATTTCAACGTCCTCATATACGGTTACAAAAGGACTGATGTCTACATTCCTGCCAATCCTGGCCTTTGGATGAATGCTGGTGAGTTTAAGTGACATTGTGCCTATTAAGAATGCTGTCGGGTTAAAAAAGTTACTTATTCAATACTATTTATTTTAAGATGCCTGCGGTTCTTTGCGGACAATCTTTGCAACAAGGTCGGCTTCCGTTACTACTTTATTTCCAACATAAACGGTTCCTCTCATTTCACAGAGTCCGCGGCGGATGGGACTTAGCAACTCCAGCCTCAGGATCATGGTGTCGCCCGGCACCACCTTGTTTTTAAAACGGGCATTGTCGATTTTCAGGAAGTAGGTATCCCAGTTTTCCGGATCATCTACCGTGTTCAATACCAGAATGCCTCCTGTTTGCGCCATGGCTTCAATCTGCAATACACCCGGCATCACAGGGTTACCGGGAAAATGTCCCTGGAAGAAATTTTCGTTGAAGGTAACATTCTTAATGCCTACCACATGCTGGTCGCTTATTTCTATGATCTTATCAATCAGCAGGAAGGGATATTTATGAGGAAGCGACCGCTCAATTTTTCTCGTATCGTAAATAGGAGGAAGATTGGGATCATAAACAGGAATATCTTTCATGGCTTTAGATTCCTTAATAAAGTTCTTTATTTTTTTTGCGAATGCGATGTTAGTAGAATGGCCCGGGCGTGTGGCCAGGATGCGTGCTTTAATGGGCGTACCGATCAGGGCAAGATCACCTACCACATCCAGCAGTTTATGGCGGGCCGGTTCGTTGCGGTATCTCAGTTCCACATTATTCAGATAACCCTCTTCCACTTCAATATCCTGCCTGTTGAATATGCCGGCCAGTTTTTTCAGTTGGGGACCTTCTATTTTATGGTCAACAATTACCAGGGCATTATCCAGCGAGCCACCCCGGATGAGGTTACTGTCAACCAGCGATTCAATCTCATGCAGAAAACAAAAAGTACGGGCTTCGGCAATTTCCTTTTTGAACTGGCTGATATGGTCCACCATGGCATGTTGCGGGCCCAGCACCGGTGAGTTGTAATCGATCATCACCGTCAGCTGGTATTCATCAGACGGCATAGCAACCATTTCCACGTTCTTTTGTTCATCGCGGAAGGTGATGTTTTTTGGAAGGCAGAAATACTCTTTTTTGAAGTTGGTTTGTTCTTCGATGCCGGCATCCAGAATAGCTTCTACAAACATCGAGGAACTGCCATCCATGATAGGCACTTCCTGGGCATCCAGTTCAATGAGCACATTATCTACTTCCGTACCCACGAAGGCTGCCAGTAAATGTTCAACGGTACTCACTTTTACACCATGCTGCATCAGCGTGGTGCCGCGTGAAACATCCACCACCAGGTCGGCATCGGCTTTCACGGTAGGTTCACCTTCCACATCAATGCGCTTAAAGATGTATCCATGATTTCCCGGCGCCGGACGTACGGTTAAGTTGACGCTTTCGCCGGTGTGAACACCCACTCCAGATAGCGTGAATGCTTTGCTGATTGTTTGTTGAAATACTCCCATGTCAGTATAAGGCTGTCGGTTATTGATGCGTTGTTTGAAGCCATACCGTTGTTGTATGGCTGACTAAAAATTGACCTTGTTCTAATCTTCCATCAAGCAGAAAAATCATCTGCCTGCTACTTTTTACTATCCGGCATTGCGTTCCAGTTCCTGTACTCTCTTTTCCAGCTCCGGCAAATTACGAAAAACCGACTGAGCACGCAGCGATGCCATGTATTCGAATGCCGGCGCACCATTCCAGGCTTTGTTCTTTTCATGAATTGATTTCGATACGCCGCTTTGCGCATTGATCTTGCTTCCGTCTGCAATTTCAATATGCCCTACAAAACCAACCTGTCCGCCAATCTGGCAATACTTGCCGATTTTAGTGCTGCCGGAGATGCCTGACTGCGCTGCTACAACAGTGTGTGCACCGATCTCCACATTGTGTGCCAGTTGCACGAGGTTATCAATCTTTGCGCCTTGCCTGATAACTGTAGAGCCTAAAGTTGCCCGGTCGATACAGCTATTGGCGCCAATTTCCACCTGGTCTTCAATTACCACATTGCCGAGTTGCGGCACTTTATAGTAGCTGCCATCCGGTTTAGGTGCAAAGCCGAAGCCATCTGCACCGATTACCACGCCGGCATGAATGATGCAATGCTTACCAATTTTACAATGCGGGTAGATTTTGGTACCTGCGTATACAACGCTATTATCTTCTATGGTTACTCCTTCTCCGATATAAACCTGCGGGAAGATCTTTACTTTATTGCCCAGCTTTACGTTTTTCCCGATGTAACTGAATGCACCAAGGTACACATCGGAACCGATGGAAGCGGAATCGTGGATGAAAGAAGGTGCTTCGGTGCCGATGAGGTTCTGATGGTTGTTGTTAAAGTATTCCAGCACTTTTGTAAAACTGAGGTATGGCTGATCTACCCTTATGAGTACCGGTTGCACCTTACTTTTCAGCTCCATTTCTTTTGCCAGGATGATGGCCGAAGCACCTGTTGTATAGGCAAATGGCTCGTATTTGGCATTGGCAATGAAACTGATGGCACCTTTGGCGGCTTCTTCAATTTTGGCAGGATGCGTAATGAGTACGGCAGGATCTCCTTCAAGATTTCCATCCAGTAATTTACACCATTCTCCGGCCGTTATTTGCATCGCGCAAAAATAACCTTTTTTTCATGTGGAGGATGTGAAAGGGCAGGAGTGATACATGACAAATAGATTAGTTTGTTAAGCAATGGTTGGGGTACACCCGGCCAGGTAATGTTCATTGAGAATAGGGTACTTAGAATTGAGAAAGACAAGAAAGAACATTCCGGAAATCAGCGGTGATCATCAAAAGCGATTGTAATTTAAAAATCCTTTGCAGGTCTAAAGGTTAATCCGGTCAGCTAATCATTTCAACTCCATTTCCTTAATTTCATAAGTCCACACGCGCTTATTATCTACCGTAATAGCGGTGACAGTGGCCATCCTGTTGTTGCGGGCACCACTAACTTCAATTTTAATAAAATTCTGGTCAGTAACAGCAGCCGGCACTACTCTGTAAGGGTTGTTGAATTCTTTGGTTTCTGCAAACCTGGCAAAACTGCGGGAGGTGAGTGGAGAAGAGGTAATGTCGAATAGCGGATACATGCCTTCGGGCTGCACCTTGATCAAATCGGAAATGTGGCGGTCGCCGGTTAAAAAAATAATGCCCGGAATACGGTATTCTTTTATGAACTGCATCAGTTCATCATATTCTTCACCGTAGGAACGATAACTTTCAAAGTCATTCAGCGGATTTAAAACCTGATTGCCGATGGTGATGAATTTGAAGGTAGCACGTGAACTGAGCAGTCCGTTTTTTAACCAGGTCAATTGCCGGTCGCCCAGGTACTTTTTTTCTGTGGCGGAATCATGCAATGCTTCACCGGAACGGTAGTAGCGATCGTCCAACAGAAAGAATTCGCAGTCGCTCCACGTGAATTTGGTATAAACACCGGGATTGTCTGTTTCTCCAAAAGTTTTGTTACCCCAGAAATCTTTGAATGCCTGCAGGGAAACATCCTTTAATTCGAAAGAGGCGTTACCATCGTTGGGGCCGTAGTCATGGTCGTCCCAAATCGCATAGTTAGCCATTGATGATAACAGTTGTTGGAGATGACGGTTTTTGCGGGTATGTGAGTAGCGATAATAAAATCCGCTCTTCGAAGTCCAGTCGGCCTCGCGGGTGTAGGTGTTGTCGCCGATCCAAAGCATAAAATCTGCATTCGTTTTTGCCATGGTATCGAAGATGCGCGGATCGCGGCCATACGGTTCACCCGGACGGTCGTAGGCAGGATCGTTGATGTAAGCGCAGGAACCGAAGATAAAAGCAAAGTCAGGTGCCGGCCTGCGAAATTCCCAGGTATCTTTTGTTTTAAAGGTGAGTGGATAAGGGAATACCTGTTTTTTATTGTTGAGGTAGATTTCATAATCATAGGCTGTGTTCATATCCAGGTTTTCCAGAATGATCTTTTCAGGATTATACGCTTGGCGCAAGATGCCATCATAGTGCATGGTTTTTACCAGAGTGGGTTTTCCTGCCGGAAAATATTTGATGCTAATATCCGTAACCTGCTCCGTAACCTGCAACCATATCAATGCCTCGCGGTGTTCTACGTAGCCGAGCATGGGGCCTGCAATGAGTAGGGTGGTATCCTGTGTTCTAGCTATTTCAAAAAAAGAACACAGTAGCATGGTGAGGAGCAATACACGATACATGGTAGTGATTTTTGTGGCCAAAATTTTAAGTGACTGCTAATATAAATGTAAATGTTGTGTAACGCAGATGACTTATAGCTTGAGATGCAAGACCGCAGATTAGTGTCAGATAGGAGACATGATCATCACCATATTACTATAGTAAAAAAAATCCCGTTACGGTTATCTGTAACGGGATTCACTAAGATTAATGAAAGGTAATTAATCGGCGATATTGAGTTTCAATACCAGGTTTTCATCGCCGGTTCTCATTTGAATGAAATACATACCTGCACTAAGATGCGGATTGTAAATTTTTACACTGTGGTTACCTGCTGCCATTTGTGATTGCATCACCTGGCTGATGAAGCGTCCGGAGAGATCCGTAATTATGATGCTTACATTGCCGGCTTCCGGTAAGTTGAATTCAAGTGTGGAGTGTGTACGCATGGGGTTAGGGTAGATGTTGATACCTGAAAGCGTATTTATTTCATTAATCGAAGTATAGTTTGCATTGTTTGGATCCCAGTTGGCCCAACCAAGCGTCCAGTCAGTGGTACCGAATGCACCTCTGAAGGCTACTACTTCAAAAAACGGGTCAGTAAGATCAGCGAATGATGCACCGGTTAAAACAGGTGAGCCGCTTAATGGCAATGGATTTGGACCGGCCAGATTGAATGCATCAGTGAGCATCACCTCTGTGTTGGCGGTATACATTGTGTTTCCGAAAGAAGCGGTATTATACCATCCGCTGATATCAAATGTGCTTCCTGAAGACACTTCAAAATTATTGGTGCAACCGGAGAGTACAGTATTGCGTACCTGCAATGCGCCTGAAGTTGCATTTCCTTCCGTTGCTGCACCATCAATCATCAAACCACTTGGATAGCCCATTAAAATACTATTGTAAATACTGGTTTGCGTATTTCTGCGAAGGTGAGCACCACGCTTGTAACTGGCGTTGAATGCATTGTTCGTTACTTTTGGCCCTGCAATGGTTACGTTTGAAAACATGGGATGGGTAACCGGCGTATTGGTTGAACCGGTTGCATCATTGTCTGATTCAAATCCATTGGAGCTGCTGATATCAGCTACATTCGGATCGCGTAAGGAATACAGGAACTGCAGTTTTCCCCCGTAGCCATTATCCGTATCGAAGTCGTCGTCCAGTGCACGAAAAGCTATCAGGTATTTGGCATTTACGGTTCCGCCGAAAAATTCAAATGCATCATCACCGGAATAGCTTACCTGGATATGTTCCAGCACGGTTCCGCTTCCTACACCTCCGCAGGTAAGGCCGTTGATTTCATTATTGGCGGTGAATGCGATACCCGGATATTCAATTCGCACATATCGTAAAATTCCTGAATTGTCACTGTCATCCGGTGTAAGACCGCCGCCATAGGTGCCATTGCCAAGGCCATCGTCAACACCGCCTTCAATGATCGCTTCGCCGCCCGGTTGGTTGATGGCTGCTTTGCCCAGAAGGATTATTCCTCCCCAATCGCCATAAGTACGGAAACCGGCCGGGCCATTCGATGTGAAAACAATAGGTTCTGTTGCTGTTCCGTCAGCGATCAGTTTGGATCCACGGGAAACAATTAACGCGCCTTTTGTAAATTTATCACCCTTAATAAGGGTTCCCGGTTCAATGGTTAAGGTGGCACCATTGTTAACATACACAAATCCTGAAAGCAGATAAATGTTGTCTTTGGTCCAGGTAGTACTGTTGCTGATGTAGCCGGTTACGGTAATAACCGGAGCTTGTGCTTTTAACAGTTGCACTGTACCCATAAGTGCAACCAGCATAAAAATCATTGTAAATCTTTTCATGATTGTTTTATTTGCGGCAAAAGTATTGACGGTATGTTAACCAATTCTTACCTCCATCTTAGCTTAATGTTAACTGGTTACATCCTGGTAGCATTTCCTTAACACAGAATACAAATAATCGAGTGTATATGAATGAAATGTTACTGCCGGGTTATTAAGTACTTCATACAAACAGCCTGTTACATTGATAATTGACCAGTCTATGTTAAAAATTATAACTGAATGAAAATGAAATATTGGTTCCCAGCTTTTGTTTACTGATAATAGTATCACCTCCGCCTTCATCCAGTTTACCATTATCATTCTGATCCTGGTAGAAAACCAAGCTTTTTGCAAGAATATCGTTCATATTCAGTTTCACACTGCCGCCTTTGAATATCCGCTTGCTTATTTGCGCATCGAGGAGGGGCCTGTGGTTCTCGTAGATATCAGGATAATTTTTGTCGCCAATTGCATCAATCCTTCTGCCAATCTGGTTGTAGAATAAGCCAATGCCTAATTCGCTGACCGGTTCGGTATAGGTAAATCCGAAGTTGACAATGTAAGGAGACTGGCCCTGTAATGGACGTTTCGGTTTCCAGGAGTTTGGATTATTTGACTGATCCACTACAGATTTAATAAGGGCGAGGTTGGTGTTAAAGGTGATGTTTTCAAACTGGTTCCAGTGAGTAAGCCTTCCAAGAAAGTCAAGATTCTTTCTTAACTCCAGCTCAATTCCATAGACTGTTGCTTTGTCGGCGTTTTCCCATGTGATGGTTCTTGAACCCGCCCCGGAACCGGGATACACTTTCTGTTCAATCGGGTTTTCAAAATTTTTATAGAAAGCGCTGACTGAAATTACCTGTCCGCTGCCGAAGAAATTTTCAAATCTCAGATCGTAGTTGTTAATGCTGGTGCGGCCAAGCGAGTCATTCCCGATCCTGCTTTCCATCTCATCAAAATTATAAAAGGAGAAAGGCGCCACTTCCCGGAATTCAGGCCTTGCCACCGTTTTTGAATAAGCAGCCCGCAGGTTGATTTTTTCAGTCAGGGCATGCACCAGGTTTACGGATGGGAGAAAATCAAAGGGAAGATCACTGAAATCTGCGGAACTGGTGTTGTAATCAACCGGGGTGCCGCCATATTTAAACGAAGTAAGTGTCTGATCGAAGAATTCAATTCTTGCGCCCCATATCAGGCGAAATTTGGCCGGTAGTTGATTGTCGAACATGGCATAATACGAATGCAAGGAAGAGGATGCGTTGTACGCATCAGACGGATTGGTGATCTCATCGATCCTGAAACCCGATTCACTGATGTTCTCCGGTGTAAAAATATTGCCGGGTTCCTGGAAGAAGATATCGCTGTTGCCGGGCTCACCGTAAAATTTCGCCAGATCGTAGATTACATAACCTAAAACGCGCGCGTTGAATTCGCGTTCTTTCCATTGGTGATAAGTGCCTAATTTAAATGAACTGGTATTTCCAAAAAGCACAAAGGGCACCGTAGCATTTATGGCAACGTTATAGCTGTTTTCAAACAGATCGGAATAGAATTTACCACCATAGTTCGGAGAAGCAGATCCAACAGGAACAAATGTTGAAAAGAGTGAATCTTCGTAGTTTTTAAAATAGACCAGCCTGCGGTAGTCGGGCTGATCGCGTGTTGTTTTTGAATATCCGGCATTCCAGTCCAGCTTTATTTTAGCGCCTTGTATAAAATGATAGCCTTCAAGCTGACTCGTTAGCAGCGTATTTTGTATGTAATTGTAAGCATATCCTTCTATATCACGGGCATTGCTGAATTCATCGCCGCTGCGTACTGTCATGATATCATCCGTATTTATGGTGTAGGAGTTTTTCAGCGTGAAACGATTATTGTCATTCAAACTGTAAGCGAGGTTAAGTAGTGTTCCCACGGCTACATTGTTCTTGCTTTGCTGATCAAAGTATTCGTATTGAGGCGTGCCATCGGAAGCAAAATCGTAACGTTCAAATTTTGAAAGCTTATTGGAGGTATTATAAGTTGCTCCGCCTATTAATGCAAAGCTGCCCGCTGAATTACCTACCTTTTTTTTAAGGCCACCAACCAGTTGTCCGTTGAATCCTAAGGGTGCGGATTTTTGCGATTGAAATGCCCAGTCATTTGGCAGTAACCTCGTATAGTCAAGAATTTCTGTGTTGGCTGAATTAGCCAGGCTGGTAATAGTTTCCGTTCCGGGAAATCCGGAAGGCAACGCACGTGTGCCATCATCCATTCCAAGCCAGTCCGTTTTACCACCCTGATAAGAGTACCAGGTATTAAAGTTGGCCTGGGTATTGATGCCGGACCCAAAAGTAAAATTCAGAAAATTTTGCTCCGGAACATCTCTCGTATTAATGGTGACCACACCACCTGCAAAATCACCGGGTAAATCCGGTTCTGCGGTTTTAACAATAATAATATTATCAACGAGAAAGGAGGGTATCAGGTCGAATGAAAAAACTTTCCGGTCCGGTTCTGTGCTGGGAAGCGGTGATCCGTTAATCATGGCAATATTATACCTGTCCGGGAGGCCACGAACAATAACGAACCTGCCGTTTTGTATCGTTACACCGCTCACGCGTTTAAGCGCATCACCGGTATTTTTATCAGGTGTTTTGCGAATGATATCGGCAGAAATGCCATCTGATACGGAGGCAAAATTCTTTTGCATGATAAGCAGCGAGTTAACATTTTCTTTCGACCAGGAGGAGGTGACCACCACTTCCTGCAAAATGTTGGAGTTACTTTCAAGGGCTATTTCCATCATGGTAACTTCGCCGTCCTTAACTTCTACATCTTGAATCAGTTTTGAATTATAAGAGACGTAGGTTACCAGTATATTGTATTTGCCTGCAGCTAAGCCTGATAATGAAAATCTTCCATCAATATCCGTTGTGGTTCCAAAGCCCTTATCATTTTCAAGCGAAACGGTTGCTCCGATTAAGTCTTCGCTGTTGGTATTGTCAATAATGTGGCCCGCAATAGTGCCATTTTGTGCAGACAGGGCAGAAACAGTGATGAGGCTGAAAAAAATTGCAAAGAAAATCCGCTGCATAATAAATTTTTTGCAAAGGACAGCCTATGGTTTAACCTTTCTATTAAGCGTATGTTAAGTAATGGTTAACTCGGGGTGATGGGAAGATGAATAAAATGTTTCGAAATTCTTTCCGAAGAATTGTTTGAATCCCCGAGATCATTTCAGTGCGAATGAGGTTCGCTTAGTTCATCGTTGGACGTGCTGTTCCTGATCGGATGAAATTGTGGAATGAATCAGAAGTGCTGCGCCTGGTAAACTGTTATTTGAATACCTGTGGAATGCCATTTATAGTTGGAGGATGTGGGAAAGTACTGATCCGGATGACGAAAAGTTAATCTTGAAGAAACCTTCCGGTAATATGCGAAGCCAACTTTTGCGCAAACGCAACTTATGAACCAAAATACTACCCTGTTACAGAAAAAGTTAAAATCATATTCACTGATGGCCGGCTCTATTTTGGCCGCTTCTTCCATTGCCGATGCGCAAATTCTGCATCAAAACATCAATGATACTACGTTTGTAAACAGCGAGACCGGTTTATCATTCGACATGAACAACGATGGTATCACTGACTTTACATTTTTCCTGATAAAGAGTGGCACCGCCCCTACGGTCAATCAGTTTGTCGGAGGCTTTGCTTCTTCAGTTGATAATGAGATTGCCGGTTCAGTAGGTTCAAATAGTTATGTGTATCCTTTAGCCATACAGGCGGGCGAAAAAATTGGTGCTGATCTCGAGTGGCAGGCTTATGGTTCTCTTTTCTGGGTTTTCGGCCAGCATTATTCATCCGGTGGCGGAACACCGGTTCAATTGGGTAACTGGCTTGGGCAACAAGACAAATATGCCGGACTTCGCATAGAAGTGGATGAGCATAAATATTATGGCTGGCTTCGAATGAGTGTGGATAGCTTTGCCAATGAGTTTACCATTAAGGAGTATGCACTGCAAACTATCCCGGATTCGGCGATACTGGCCGGTGATACAGATTTTATCAGCGGAGTACACCATGCCATTCTCGAAAGCGGGATTAAAATTGTAGCTTTTGAAAAAAATGTTTTCATATCAGGTCAGCCAGGTAATCAAAAAGGGATGGAGATCAGTGTAATCAACATGGTAGGCGGTGTTGTAAAACGGTTTCATACAAAAGAGCGGCAGGTGCATCTACCACTTACAGATCTTCCTGATGGAATCTATCTCGTAGCGGTTGAATCAGGGGGTGTCCGGATGGCCCGGAAAATTTCCATTAAATAGGGGAAACAATCCAATTTTTGTGTCAGCAAAGTGGTAGAAAAGGAGCAGCCTGTTGCTGCTCTTTTCTATTTGAAGCCATCAATTGCAGAAGAGTCTGTAAGATCTAAGCAGCCTGCAAAGGGATAAGTTTTCCAAAAAAAAGATGTTCGGCAATAGGCGTAAGGGTACAATACCAGGGTATTCAAAAATAAAATGCAGAGCCGGACAACCCGGGATATTGGCATCGTATTATTTCAAAAGGTAATCAGCGCTTACTTTGCTCTCATCTTATTTCCTTTTGGATCATGAGTAACTTCCGCAAGATCAAGTGCTTCCATTAACGGAGGTATATACATACCAAACCGCCCTCTGAGTCCTTTCTTTAAACCATACCAACCACCGAGCGGATTTTTTGAAGAACGCCCCCAGGCTTCAACGGTACCTTCTTTCGCCTCTTTTTGTTCATCGGCACTGCCAAGCTCCATCCAGTCACCGTGTTTTTTCAGCATGGCATGCAGGTCGGCAATACAACGATAATCGTATAGCAAGGTGGTCTTGCCCACCACGCATACAACTACCTCTTTGCCTTCTTTTGTGTCTTTATACATTTCATATTCAGAAGTAAGCGGAGGTGTTTTGAGTTTCCAGGGGTTTTCTTTGGTTCCTTTTTCCTTGGCCATAGCTATTTGATTTAACGAATGATTTAACGATGCAGACTGTTACCACCGTAACTTAGGATATCATAAGCGGCAATCCGTCCTGCGCTTTACAAAATTAGAATTTTGTCTTTACATGAATGTTTATATAATGCTTCAGGGGTGTACAACAAGTTGGATATGGATTATTGGGACAATTAAGTAAGTGAGTTACGTAGCGTAGTGAATACAGAATAGCAATTGACCGGCTTCGCCGCAGCAATTTAACCATTTAGCAATTTAACCCACAACCATTGCGTGATAAGATGAACGAATTTTCGTACACACTGCGTCTGCGTTGACTGTAGTAAAACAGACTGCTTTGTTTGAAGCTTGCATGATAGCCATAACAATTGACAGGCAATAAGTGCTACAAAAAAAATTTGCCGGCAGATGCAGCCTTGGCAGTACATGGGTAATCAGAACGAAATCAGGCTTGCAGATAATTAATACAAATGAAACCGCATTTTAACAAAGTGTTTAAGTGAGCCGGATATTTTTGGAACAAAAGATCAGCATGATCAATGTTTTGTTTATTGATGAGGACAATGGTTCCAGAAGCCGCATGGCTGCTGCGTTTTTATCAAAATATGGTGCATCAAAATTCAGGGCATTCAGTGCCGGAGTGAAAGCAGGTTATCGCAATGCGTATGCCGAAGAAGTGATGCAGGAACTCAGAATGAATATCGCATTTGAACCCGCAAGGGATGTTATGTATTTTGCCAGGTCGGCAGAAACCATACACTATGTAATTGTGCTTTGTAATGACCATGAGTTAAAACATTGTGAAGTGTTTCCACCGGCTTTAGTAAGCCTGTACTGGAGGTTTGAAAATCCAGCCAGGTTCGAAGGCACTGATCAGTATATTGTTGATCAATACAGGAAACAACGCGACTTAATTCAGAAAGTGGTGAAACGATTTATAAAGGAACTCCAGGATGGCCGTTCTCATTTGATCGAACACCTGAATTTTGAACCGATTATCCGGTAAACACTATTTGCAGCTATTTTCCTGAACGGATCTCCGCCAGGTTTAACCGGTTAATGTTCATGCACACAGCCAGAATATGGCACTGGCCTAGCACATAATCTCCAGCTAAGTCGATAGACAGCGCAGGAAATCTTATGGATTTCCTGTTGAGTAAGTCAACATGTATTATATGAACGGCTTTGGTAAAAAAAAGCAGGGCGACTTTTCAGCCGCCCCGCAAATTGCCTCAATTTCTAACAAACAGGCTTTATTTGGTAATTACAAGTTGGTGGGAGAGTATTTCCGCTCCGTCATAAATATTGATGTAGTACATGCCGCTGTTCATTTTCTTCAGATCAATGGTACGGGTAATGGTTCCATCGACCGTAACATTATCCATGCGATCAACAATCTGTCCGAGTGAATTCACAAGAGCGATGTTAACGATTTTTGTCGTGCTCGAAGTAATTTCCACGCTTACATTATCTTTTGCCGGATTGGGGAAGATGTTCACGCCTTTGATCGCCAGTTCCGCTGCTTCCATTCCAAGACGCAATGTGGTGCTGAAAGTCTGAATGGCAAAGTAGGACGAATTGTTTCCACCACCGCACTCACTTCTAACACGGTAATCATAAGATGTGTTGGCGGTAAGTCCGCTGATATTGGCGCTGGTTGAAGCCGTGTTTACACTGGTCCAGGTAATCGTTCCTGTTTTGCGATATTGGAGATTGTAAGTCAAACCATTGCAGGTACCCGTCCAGCTGATTGTAGCCGTAGTAGAGGTAATGTTACTGGCGGCACCATTGGTGGGTTGAGCACAACCATTGGTAGTAGATTCTGTTTTTTGTACAAACTTACTCTTATCTCCACTTGGACAAACAGTAGCTATTGACACATCATAAGATGTATTGGGAACTAAACCGGTGAATGTATAGGTAAGTGCATTAATGGTTCCAGGAACATTCGTCCAGTCAGTTACACCTGTGAGCCTGATACGAAGCTTGTAACCTGATGCAACGGAAACTGCATTCCAGTTTAGTTGCATGGAACAGGCTGTCTTGTTGTTTACGGTTACATTGGTTGGTTTGGGGATATTCGCGCTGGCTACGGTGTAAGTTCCCACTTTGGTGCAAGAACCGGAGCTAACAGTAACGGTATAGGTAGCTGCATTTAAAGCAGAAATATCTTCCGTAGTGGCACCATTCGACCAAAGATAGGTGAAAGGAGCAACGCCACCGGATACAGTCAGATTGATGGCACCGGTTGCAGGACAGGTAGATTTGGTAATCGAGGAAGTAAGTGTTGGAGCCAGGTTGATTGCTGTGCTGGAAGCGTAATTGGTATTATTAGGATTCCAGTTAGCCCACACTTTGGTCCAATCGGTAGTTCCAAATGCACCACGGTAACTTACAGAAGTAAAGAAAGGATCTGTCAGGCGGGGATTGGTGAAACTTGCTCCGCTCAAAACCGGTGAACCACCTTGCGGTACAAAATTAGGGCTGGAAAGATTGAACGGATCTGTTATCTGCAGGCTTGCATTGTCAGCATACAAAGAAGTGGAGGTTAAAAATGCGCCGCTGGTATAGCATGAACCGGTTCCGCCTGTAGCAGGAGTAGCAGAATTAAGTGTATAGCCTGAAATTACATTGTTATCAAATTGCAGTGTACTGGCGCACCAGTTATCAATAGTGGTTGTACCGTCAATGAAAACTCCATCAGGCCAACCGGCAATTACAGAATTGTAAATGGAGCCGGCGGTATTCCTTCTCAGATGCGCTCCGCGCTTGTAAAGGCTGTTGATGGTGGTGCTGGTGGTAGCTAGCGGTCCAATGGTTGACACATTGCAAAACAATGCTGTTGTTTTGGGAGAATTGGCAGAACCTGTTGCATCATTATCAGATTCAAAGCTATTGGAAGATGAAATGTCTGCGATGTTCGGATCACGCAATGAAACTGCGAATTGAACTTTACCGGAATAGCCATTATCAGAATCAAAATCATCATCTAAGCCGCGATACGCGATCAGGTACTTACAATTAACGGTACCTCCAAACCATTCATAGCTGTCGTCGTTTGCATAACTTACCTGAACATATTCAATGGTTGTGCCTCGACCAACACCACCCATGGTGAGTCCGTTAATTTCGTTATTTGGCTGGAAAGCAATTCCTGCATATTCAATACGCACGTAGCGCAGAATTCCTGAGTTATCATTATCGTCAGGTGTCAGTCCGCCTCCATACGTGGCATTTCCTTCTCCGTCGTCCACACCTCCTTCAATGATCGCTTCCCCACCTGCCTGATTGATGGTTGCCTTACCCAGCAGGATAACTCCACCCCAATCGCCGTAGGTGCGAGTTCCCTGAGGTTGTTCGGAAGTGAAGACAATAGGCTGGCAGGGCAATCCGTCAGCTATGAGTTTGGCGCCTCGTGTAATAATTAATGTGCCCTTGGTTGATTTTTCACCCTGGATCAACGTTCCGGGTTGAATGGTGAGTGTGGCATTGTTGTTTACATACACAAAACCGCTGAGGCGGTAGGTGTTGTTACTGGTCCAGGTAGTGTTGGAGGTAATGTAACCCGATACGGTAATGATGGAACCGTATACCTGGGTAAGTCCAACCAGCAGGATTACTGCCAGAGTTAAAAGTTTCTTCATGTGAAAATGTTTTTTGGTTATGGGCGCAAATGTATCCGCGGCTTGTTACTACATCGTCATTCCCATGTTACCATTGGATGATGATAACCTTATGGCAGTGTAATGCCATTATTACGACCGTGTGAAGAAAGTATCTCGGAAATGTTAGCGGCAATATTTACGGGGCCACCGCAGTTTACTTTTTTCGCTCCGTAGTAAATGCTACGAGGTCTTCCAGTGATTTCTTAGAAGGGGAATCCGGGAAAGACCTTAGAATCTGCAGAGCATCTTCCTTATAACTGTTCATTTTGGAAGCCGCATATTCAATGCCGCCTGAATGCAATACCATATCTATAACTACGCTTACTTTTTCTTTGTTATCGTGATGATTTTTAATGGTGTTGATGACCTGGCGCCTGTCTGCAGATGAAGCATTGTTTAATAGATAGATGACAGGCAAGGTCATTTTTTTTTCTTTTATGTCAATACCCTTTGGTTTCCCGGTATTGTCGGTACTGTAATCAAGCAGATCATCTTTTATCTGGAAAGCAATACCCACCTTTTCTCCAAAGCGTTTCATTTTTTCAATTGATTCTTCCGATACGCCGGCTGAGGCGGCACCACAGGCACAAGCTGATGAAATGAGAGAAGCGGTTTTCTGCCGGATAATTTCAAAGTAAATAGCTTCGCTGATATTCAGTTTACGTGTTTTTTCAATTTGCAACAATTCGCCTTCACTCATTTCACGCACGGCATCCGAAACAATTTCCAGCATGTTAAAATCTTTGTTGGAAATAGAAAGGAGCAGTCCCTTTGAAAGCAGGTAGTCGCCAACCAGCACGGCGATTTTGTTTTTCCAAAGGGCGTTAATGGAAAAAAAGCCACGCCGCTCATAAGAATCATCCACCACATCGTCATGAACGAGGGTTGCCGTATGTAACAATTCTATCAGGGCAGCAGCCCGGTAGGTTCTTTCAGTAATGTCGCCAAACATTTTGGCAGCAAGAAATACAAACATCGGCCTCACCTGTTTGCCTTTGCTTTTTACAATGTAGCGGGTAATGGCATCCAGTAAAGGCGTATTGCTTTTCATGGAATCGCGAAACTTCTGTTCGAAGAGCCTCAACTCATGCGCGATGGGTGCTTTGATATGATCCAGGTTTACGGCCATTGTCGAAGCGTGAAAATAGAAGATTTCGGGAACTGTTGGGAGTCGGGAGTAGTGAGAGGTGAGTAGTGAGTAGTGAGTAGTGAGTAGTGAGTAGTGAGACGGGAGTCGGGAGTCGGGAGTCGGGAGTCGGGAGTCGG
>CAZGBP010000063.1:0-20190 GCA_964524035.1 uncultured Bifidobacteriaceae bacterium | reverse complement strand
TGCAACCTGTCTGATGCGATTTCGCCTTTGTGGTCTCTGTGGTTTCAAAATAGGTAACCACGAAGCATACATTGCAAAATACTGATGCAACTTGTCTGATGCGATTCCGCTTTTGTGGTCTCTGTGGTTTCAAAGTAGGAAACCACAAAGCATACTTTGCAAAATACTGATGCAACTTGTCTGATGCGATTCCTTCTTTGTAGTATCTGTAGTTTCCTCTTTTAATAAACCCGCAAAAGCTTACTTTGCAGAGCATATCATCCCCGGATATAATCCATGAATTCGCAGGAAAGATTCCGAAAACTGCTGTGGAGCGATGCTCCCTTGTTTCACCAACCATTCTGGTTGGATGCAGTGGCTCCGGATCAATGGGATGCCGCCGTGCTTGAAGAGCAAGGGGTATTGCAGGCCTATTATCTCTACGCATTAAGGAAATCAAGTCTTGGCTTGCGTACCTACATGCCCGAACTCACCCAATTCATGGGTCCGGGCTACCGCCTCACTGACCCGAATGAACGCGAGCGCCTTAAAGCGGAGACGGCCATACTGGAAAAGCTTTGTTCGCTGTTGCCTCCTTCTGCTGAATTCATATCACGCTGGCAAACCGGCTACTTCAACTGGCTGCCTTTTCACTGGATGAAGTACAAACAGCGCGTACGGTACACATACGTACTCGATGATATCAGCAATCCGGAAGCGCTGCAGGAACAATTCAGCGACAAGATTACCCGTGAAATCAGAAAGGCCGAAAAAGCATTTACCATCGGGGAGTCTCAGGATGTGGAAAAATTTTATCAGCTCATCCAATCCAATTTCCGGAACAAGCAGGCAAATGTGCAGGTTGATTTGAATATTTTGCGGCGTGCCCATGCAGCCTGCACAAAAAATAATTGCGGAAAGATCTGGTATGCCGCAGATGAAAAACAACAATGGGCAGCAGCCATTCTTATTGCCTGGGATGCCCATACCGCCTATTACATCATCGGCGCAAAAGACGACTCCTTCGGTAACAGCGGTGCCATGACCCTGTTATTCTGGAATGCCTTTAAAGAACTGAAAAGTACCGTACGAAGTTTTGATTTCGAAGGCTCGATGATCAAAGGGGTGGAACATTACTTCCGGTCCTTCGGCGCTTCACAGCGGATGTTTTTTGAGATCAGTAGTTACCGGTCATTTATTTTAAAAATGAAAAATTGGATACAGGATTTAAGGGGATAAGTAACAACACGATTTCATGTAATTAGGAGGATATAATCGTATACTTTATTTCATATGACAAAAAAGGTACTTTACATATCCTACGACGGCATGACCGATCCACTCGGGCAATCACAGGTTATTCCTTACCTGAAAGGTTTGAGCAAAATCGGATATCAGTTTTGTTTAGTAAGTGCAGAGAAAAGGGAAAAATTTATACAGCAGGGTGCAACCATACAAAAAGAACTATCAGCATATAACATCGAATGGTATCCTGTACATTATTCCAATAAACTGCCGGGCATCTCTGCCATCTTAACCTTTAACAGGTTGTCGAAAAAAGCATGGCAGTTACAACGTGAAAAAGCATTTCACATCGTTCATTGCCGAAGCTACATTCCTTCCCTGATTGGTTTACAAATGAAAAGGAAGCTTGGTGTGAAATTTATATTTGATATGCGCGGATTCTGGGCCGATGAACGGGTGGAAGGCGGCATTTGGAACTTGACTAATCCCTTGTACAGGCAAGCTTATCGCTACTTTAAGAAAAAGGAAGCAGCATTCCTGCAGGAGAGTGATGCCACGGTAAGCCTCACCAATTCCGGCAGGAATGAAATTACATCCCGGAAGGATTTGCAAGTTGCCATTCAAAAAATTCATGTAATTCCCTGTTGCGCAGACCAGGATCTTTTTTCGCCGGATAGCCTGGATGAAAACAAGCGACGGCAATGGAGATTGCAATCAGGCATCAGCGATAGCAATTATGTGCTGTGTTACAGTGGTTCCATGGGTACCTGGTATATGCTGGAGGAGATGCTGCAATTTTTTCAATGCCTGCTCACACATCAGCCGGCTGCAATTTTCCTGATCATCACGCCTGATCAGCCGGAACCAATTTATAATGCAGCCTTAAAATACGGTATTGATCAGCGCCAACTCCGTATCACTTCAGCGCAAAGAGCAGAGATGCCGTATCTTATCAGCCTCTGCCATGCTTCGGTTTTCTTTATCCGGAACACCTACTCTAAAAAAGCATCCTCTCCCACCAAGCTGGGTGAAATCATGAGTATGGGCCTGCCTGTTGTTTGCAATGCCGGTATCGGGGATGTGGATGAGATTGTGAGAACAAAGCATGCCGGCATCGTGATTGATGTATTGGATCGTGCCCATTACGACCTGGCTGCAAAGCAATTGCTGCAATCTTCATTCAGCAAACCGGCCATCATAGCCGCCGCGAATACTTACTTTTCATTAAAGCATGGCGTTGACAGCTACCGAAAAATTTATGAAACGCTCTGACCGATGAAGGAGGCAACCATCCGTATTCTTTTTATCGGTCCGCATCGTCCGGGACGAAACCCCAGTCAGCGGTTCAGGATGGAACAATACTTTCCATACCTGCAGCAGGAAGGGTTTACCTGCGACTATTCCTGGTTTATCAATGAGCGGGATGATGAACTGTTCTACAGCAAAGGGCATCTTGCAAGTAAGTTCCTGCTCTTGCTGAAAGCAGTAAGAGTCAGGCTGCGTGACCTGATGCAGGCAAAAAAATACGATATCGTGTTTGTGCAACGCGAAGCATTTATGACAGGTACTGCTTTCTTTGAGAAACGTTTTTCCCGTTCGGGTGCCAGGCTCGTCTATGATTTCGACGATGCCATCTGGCTGCAGGATACTTCTGCAGCCAACCAAAACCTGTCGTGGTTAAAAAGACCGTCTAAAACAACCGAAATCATTAAGGCAGCCGGCCTGGTGATTGCCGGAAATTCATTTCTCGCTGACTATGCAAAAGCGTTTAATACCAATGTGGCTGTAATTCCCACGGTGGTTGATACCGAGGTATTTAAGCCGGGTGTAAAAGTGAAGGCAGCAACGGCTCCGGTTTGCATCGGCTGGACAGGCAGCAGCTCCACCATCAGGCATTTTCAAATGTTGCTGCCTGTTTTTAAAAAACTTAAGGAACAATACAAAGAACAGATCGTGATCAGGCTGATTGGTGATAAGAGAAGCATATTAAATGAAACCTGGATTGAGCAGGTGAGCTGGAATGCTGCAGATGAAGTGGAAGCGCTTCGCGAATTTGACATTGGGGTGATGCCCCTGCCGGAGGATACGTGGTCGAAGGGCAAGTGTGGTTTCAAAGCCATACAGTATATGTCGCTTGCAATTCCCAGTGTGGTTTCGCCGGTTGGCGTGAATACAGAAATTATTCAGCATGGCATAAATGGAATGTATGCGAAGGATGAAGAAACCTGGATTTTAATCCTGTCGAAGTTGATTGAATCAGCAGAACTGCGTAAAGTAATTGGCGATGCAGGCAGGAAGACTATTATGCAAGGATATTCTGTACAATCACAGCTACCGAAACTGGTTTCAGCGCTTCGATCAATAAGATATTGATTAGTGATTTGTATAGTAAAATCTTGCAGGCAAATGGCAATTGCTTGCTCGCAAATAATTTAAGCAGTAGTCATTACTACATTTACTATCTTGGTTTTAGCTAAATATAAAGCTGCAGACTACCGGAAGCAATGAACCTACAACTGCTGGATTTTATTGGAAATAAATTACGACCGGTTGAAATCAGGTTATTGGCAAAGTATGTTTTAGGTATCAGGAGAAGGACGATACAACTCCAGGACAACAGAATCTACTTTATTGATCCGGTCTCCAACCTCGGGTTGCAACTGCAAAAGCATGGAACGTATGAGCCTGAAACAACTGACTTAATTGCTGGATTGTTAAAAGCCGGTGACACTTTTGTTGACCTCGGCTGTAATGAAGGGTACTTTTCAATACTTGCCGGAAAAATTTGTGGCAGGAAAGGGAAGGTGTTTGCGATTGAGCCCCAGGAAAGATTATGGAATATAATCGAAAAGAACGGTCAGTTGAATGGCCTGTCTAATATTGAGTTAATTCCTTACGGTATTGGTGCTGAAAACGGCGAATTGCTGCTTAAGCTGTATCCATCTACCAACACGGGCGCTTCCAGTTTTTCTGATGCATATAACTTTACTATTTCTGCTCCCTGGTTAAGGAGTAAATGGTATGGTACACAGCTTGTAAAGGTAGTTACCCTGGATTACCTGAGCCATCAATTCCCGCCTGATATCAAACTGATAAAAATCGATATTGAAGGATTTGAATATGAGGCATTAAAGGGAGCCTCTATGTTGCTCCGCGAAAAGGTATTCAAAAACATACTTATTGAAATTCATCCGCAGGCTTTGCATGGAATGGCACAAAACGAATCCGGAATTGATGAGCTATTGGCATCGTATGGCTATCTTAAGCGGGTGGTTATGAAGCAACTTAACCTGTATACGCTGCAATGAAAACATATGCCATCAGCCTGGCAAGGTCTAATGAAAGGGCCCGCTACATAGAATCACATTTAACCGAAAGGCAACTCAATTATACTGTTATCAATGCAGTAGATGGGGAAACGCTCACCACAAAAGATATTGAGGACTATTGTGATATAGAAGAAGTAAACAAACATCCGGTCTGGTTATCCAATGGAGCAATTGGTTGTGCATTGTCGCATTTGAAAGCCTATCGGGAATTTTTAAGTACAGGGGAGGCTGCTGCATTTATCGTGGAAGATGATGTGGTACTTCCCTCCAACATTAATTCGATCCTTGAAGAAATCAACAGGCAATTGCAGGAAAGTGAAATAATACTCCTGTACACGGCATCATTCAGAACAGCGGCATTCAGCACGATCGGCAAGGAGGAAATCCAATCCGGTTGTTTGTACTATCCAATTGATATGAGTCAGACAATAACCGCTACAGCTTACGTGATTAGCCGGCGCGCTGCTTTAAACATGAGCAACCATATTCTGCCCGTCAAAGTAACTGCTGATTCATGGCACTATTATTACGATAAGAAGAAGTGCTTTGATTCACTCAGGGTATTATATCCTTTGGTCATACAAACAAAGAATTTCAAATCATCAATCAACTATTTGCCGAAGCATACTTTTAAATTCATCCTTTCCGATATCGTGAACAGGTATAAAATACCCGGGCTCTACAGCTTGGCGAAATATCTCAGAAAAAAGCGTTTAGACAATATGCTGGGAAATTTTGTTTTTACTGATGAAGCTTCTCCTATACAAGCAAAAAATGCACGAGATGAAAATTTATTTAAAAAGTAAAGCAGCAATGCTTCATCAGCTAAATGGTATTTTCAAAGGAATGTGCCCGCCTGGTTTTTTCCAATGACCTGTATCTTCTGGTAGCTCTTCCCCGTGATGCGGCAATCCGTTTTTCAGTGGTTTCCTGGTTAAGAATCATAAGTCCTGCCAGGAAAAATGGGATACATGGAATCTTGTAACGTACAAGCGCGCCAAAATTATAGGTGGTAAATCCAACCGCAAAAGCAAAGGCTATTGCAAAGAACAGGCAAAAGAATACTGTTGGATTGGTGAGTATAGAAGCAAAGGTTCTTCCAACTCCGTTTCGAATCAGAATATACAAGGTGAATCCAAGTAACAACAAGCTCTCCAAAGCAGCGGCTAGCATAACAATGTTGTTTACTTCCCATAAGTAAGGTCTGAACAAGGTTACATTTACTGCGGCTGGAATTTTGGTTATCATACTGCTTAATGAACCATCAAATTCACCAAGTGTATATCCGGATGCATTTGCATTCTCAGCCAGATAGCCATGCCATGTTTGAAATGTTTCGGCAGTCTCCATCACATTCTGCAATGAATATCTTGAAAATTCGCCGCCTAAAAGCTGCACCATCAGAAAAGCAAACAACAATGCGATAGTAAACATTGCCGGGCCGGAAACCACTTTAACAAATTGATTTTGAATTCTGCTGCGATAAGTAAAAAATATCCAGAATAACAGTGCAGGAACAAAACTGATTACAATATACGCCTTCAACATGATGGCCAGGTAGCCTGTAAAAAATAATACCACACTATTTGAAAAAATATTCTTGCCTTTAAAAAATATCAGGTAGGCTGAATAGGCCATCCATCCAAGGCAGCCGAGTGTAATGGAATCCTTTAGTATTCCTGAACCCCAAAAGAAAACAGATGGGATGAATAAAATAGCCAGCGCAAACTGCTTGTAGAGTTTCGGATAGAGGTCAGTAAATGTGCGGTACAATGCCCAGACTCCGGTAAAAGACAATGTCGCAATAAGCACGGTCATGGCAGGATAGGAGTGCAGAGTCAGAATGCTCAGGATACCAAAAACTTTGGCCGCAGCCCAGCCGGCATGATCGTTGAAATACACCAGCCAATTGGTACTCTCATACGTATCAATTGTAATCGTCTTGGCAGGAAGGAATAGCAGCTTCAGAAAAAGCCCGAACGAATGCCCGATTGAATCGTTGAATGTTTTAGAATCGTAATAGTAATAGAAGGTATCTCCACCACCATAGTAGAACATATAGACTGCACCCATTGCAAGTCCGCCTATAATCTTAATAACCAATGCGGGAATAAAATACTTTGCTTCGGTTACATTTTTATACCGGCTGTTCTTGATAATGAACGCAACAATAAGCACAACCATGAAGAAAAGCGGTAACAGGATGATATCCTGTACAAAGAGAATTTGATTACCATCACTTTTCAGCATAATCCCATGAAATTAAAAAAACCTGGCGTTTCCTTTTAATCCGGATTTGTCAATTCACCATCCGCAAACTTTCTTCAAACGTTCCGCAATTTCTCTGCAGCCTGCTCCAGTGTTTCTTTTCCTTTGGCAAAACAAAACCGCAGCATCCGGTGATCTATGCCATGGTGATAAAATACGGAAGTTGGTATGGAAGCCACACCAACCTCTTTGGTGAGGCGAACGGCAAAATCAGTGTCCTTCTCTTTGCTGATGTCCGTATAGTCAAGCAGTTGAAAATAACTGCCTGAAGCCGGTGTTGCCTTAAAGCGCGAACCGGCAATCAGTTTCAGGAAATAGTCACGCTTCTCCTGGTAAAATGCGCTGAGGTTCTGATAATAAGCCGGATCTTTCATAATAGCCGCATACGCATGCTGTATGGGTGTATTGGCAGAGAATACGATAAACTGATGGGCTTTCCGAAACTCGCGCATAAGCTCGGCGGGTGCCAGGCAATAACCCATCTTCCAGCCGGTATTGTGGTAGGTTTTGCCGAATGAAAATACGACGAAGCTCCGCTCTGCCAGCTTTGGGTAGCGCATCACACTCTGATGCTCTGCTCCGTCGAAAATGATGTGTTCATAGACTTCATCGCTCAGGATGATGATGTCGGTATTCTGTGTAAGCTTCTGCAGTTGCTTCATATCATGCACTGTCATGACCATACCGCCCGGATTGTGAGGCGTGTTGATGATGATCATCCGCGTGCGCTGGTTGATGAGTTTCTTCACATCATTCCAGTCAATGGTATAACCGGGCGGTTCCAGTTCTACATAAATCGGTATGCCTCCGTTCAGCGTTACCGATGGCGCATAACAATCATAGGCCGGTTCAAAGATGATCACTTCATCGCCTTCATCTACCACGGCGGTAATGGCGGCATAAATGGCCTCTGTTCCGCCGGCGGTAACTGTAATCTCGGTGTCAGGGTTGTAGGCAGCCGCATAAAGCCGCATGGCCTTTTCGGCAATGGCTTCCCGTAAAGGCAGTATACCAGGCATCGGGGCATACTGGTTCAGGCCTTTGCGCATAGCTTGCTCCACCAGGTCTATCAGCTTTTCCTCGCACAGGAAGTCGGGGAATCCCTGCGAGAGGTTGATGGCACCGTATTCCTGTGCCAATGCCGACATAATGGTAAAAATAGTAGTGCCTGTTTTCGGCAGCTTCGATTTAATTTGAGATGGAAAAGCAGGCATAGCATTAAATTACTGGTTATTAAGTGGTATCAGATATTATAATAAGGCGATGCTTGCAGTTTTCGGAACAATCATTGCCTGTTTTGGGTTATTATTCGCTGTTCATTTTAATTGATGGTGCATGCTAACGTTACCAGTGCGGTCAACCATTTTGCAACCGGTACAATTAAATTGCAAACAATTTTTGAGTGCCGGAAAAAATTATGACGATCAGGGGGGAATTTTCTTTCTTTGCTTTCATTCAGCACCTGTTTCCCGGTGCAATGTAAAATTCACGTTACGAACCACACAATGATTTTTATTTTTTTATTGTCTTCCATGTTGTCTGCCTATACGACTATTGCCCCGCCGGCTTCCGGTATGGCCTGGTACGATCAGTGGCTAAAGACCCATGTAACGGCAGCCGGTGCGGTTCATTATAAAAATATGAAAGCCGATGAAGCCAAACTGCAGTCGTTGCTGCAGGAATTGTCCGGCATGGAGCCAGCAGCAACGGTTGCTAAAAATGTGCAACTGGCTTATTGGATCAATCTGTATAATGCGGCCACCCTGCAACTGGTGTTGCAGCATTACCCGGTAAAAAGTATTAAGGAAATAAACAACGGCAAACCCTGGGACCTGGAATTTGTTACCGTATCCGGAAGAAGGTATTCGCTTAACTACATTGAAAACGAAATATTAAGAAAGCGTTTTAACGAGCCCCGCATACATTTTGCCATCAACTGCGCTGCCAAATCGTGTCCCAGGCTGCTGAACGGTGCTTTTAAACCGGAGCAACTGGAGGTGCAGCTGAATGCGCTCACGGCTTCATTTATTAATGACGCTGCCAAAAATAAAATAACGGCCGGCAAGGTGGAACTTTCTGAAATTTTCAATTGGTATGCAAAAGATTTTATGCAGAAGGGAAGTGTGATTGACTTCCTCAATGGCTGGTCGGCCACGCGGATTGCCCCAACGGCATCCATCCAATACCTGAATTATGACTGGAGTTTAAATGATGCACCATGAAGCAGCACGATAGCGTACTGATGATTTTCGTAAAAAACCCTATACCCGGAAAGGTGAAAACCAGGCTGGCAAAAACAATGGGAGAAGAAAAGGCGTTGGCGGTCTATCATCAGTTACTGGAACATACCATGAAGACGACACAGAAACTGGAGGTTGACAAAATCGTGTTTTATTCGGATGAGGTAATAACAGGTGATATCTGGAAGGAAGACATTTACCAGAAAAAAGTGCAGGAAGGCAGTGACCTTGGAAAAAGGATGGCGAATGCATTTAAATACGCCTTCAGCAAAGGTTACCGGAAAGCCATCGTTATCGGCAGCGACTGTTTCGACATTACTCCAAAAATTATTAAGGAAGCATTTGCCGCCCTGCCTTCTAATAATTTTGTGATCGGGCCAACACATGATGGCGGCTATTATTTGCTGGGTATGGCCACACTCTATGCATCGGTTTTCAAAAACAAACGATGGAGTTCCGATGATGTGTTGCACGATACCCTCATAGATATCCGCAACATTAATGGTACCTACAAACTGTTGGAAGAACTCACCGACATTGATACTGAAGCAGATCTTGATTCGGTAAAACATATCGCATCTTGAGAAAAGTTTTCTTTTCCTGCACAAGATGGCTAACCGGAAAAGTGAGACGTGATCTGATCCGTATCGTATAAGAAAAAGTATGCCCATGAAACTGTTGAATGAATTACATCAGGCGCTTCAGTTTATACAATCCAAAGGGGTAACAGCTCCGCAGACAGGAATCATACTTGGCACCGGGTTGGGAAACCTGGCGGCAAAGATCGATTGCGAAGTGGAGATAGATTATATTGATATCCCGCACTTCCCGCTTTCTACGGTAGAGTATCATAAAGGAAAACTGATCTATGGCATGCTGGCGGGCAAAAAAGTGGTAGCCCTGCAAGGCAGGTTTCATCTCTATGAAGGTTATAGTGTGCAACAGGTCACTTTTCCGGTTCGCGTGCTCAGGCAACTGGGCATCAGGCGGCTGCTTATTTCCAATGCAGCCGGCGGATTAAATCCGGCCTTGAAGAAAGGTTCGTTAATGGTCATCGACGACCATATCAATATGCAGCCATTCAATCCCTTATCAGGAAAAAACATTGATGAACTGGGGCCACGTTACCCCGATATGAGCAGGCCGTATGATGCGGCGATCAATCAGAAAATGGAACAATGTGCGGCGCAAATGAACCTCGAGTTGCATAATGGTGTTTACGTGGCCGTGAATGGCCCCAACCTGGAGACCAGGGCCGAATACCGTTTTTTGAGAATGATTGGTGCCGATGCGGTGGGCATGTCAACCGTTCCGGAAGTGATCGTAGCGAACCACATGTCGCTGCCGGTTGCCGCGGTTTCCGTAATTACCGATGAATGTGATCCGGATAATCTGAAACCCGTTGATATTTCTGAAATCATCGCTACTGCTGCAAAAGCAGAAGTGCATTTAACGGCGCTCTTTGAAAACCTGGTGAAAGTTTTGGACGATAAGCCTTGACATGAATCTTAAATGTTATTAAGACGGTATTGCTTCGCCGTCAAGTGAATCCGTAACCGGTTAAAATGCAGAATTCAATTTTCATTAATCATACTAAACCATTTTAAACATAACTGATGAAAACATATTACAATCCTGAAGACCTCAAGAAATTCGGCAACATTTCAGAATTCGATAAGCCGCTGGCCGATAAATTTTTCAGCTGGTATGGCGACGTATTTGCGGAAGGTGCCCTCACTGCCCGTGAAAAATCATTGATAGCGCTGGCAGTGGCACATGCCATACAATGTCCCTATTGCATCGATGCCTATTCGGAAGACACCATGACAAAAGGTTGCACCGAAGAGCAGATGATGGAAGCCGTGCATGTGGCAGCAGCCATTCGCGGCGGCGCATCGTTAGTACATGCAACGCAAATGATGAATAAGGTGAAGGAACTTGCGATGTGAGGGGCGGAAGTAGCGAGTAGTGAGTAACGAGTAGCGAGTAACGAGTAGCGAGTAGCGAGTAACGAGTAGCGAGCAGGCAGCATGAATAGTTGAACGACCGTAGTTTTGGTTCCTCGTGTTAAACTTTCAAAGCATAGTTTACTTCATACTGATGCCATGCATCGAAAACCATTTAACCATTTAGCCATCTAACCATTCAACCATTCAACCATTCAGCCATTCAATCACCAACAATTCAACAGTTTAACAATTCCACAATTCAACCCTCCACCTCCACCCCATGAAATCCCTCCTCGCCCAACACCACGAACTCTCACATACCGACCGGCAGTTACAACTGCTGGATGAAGTGGTGCAAACGGCCGCGATCACACCGTTTAGCGAGAAACTGGAGACCATGGGATTTTACCCGTTGAAGCCCGCTGCTTTAGAGATATTGCAGGTCAATGTGGGGAAGATGTGTAATCAAACCTGCAAACATTGTCATGTTGATGCCGGGCCCGACCGACAGGAAATTATGACCCGGGAAACCATGGAGCATTGCCTGCAGGTGTTGCAAACAACCGGCATTACCACGGTAGATATTACCGGCGGCGCTCCTGAGTTAAATCCAAATTTCAGGTGGTTTGTGGAAGCATGCAGCAAGTCGGGCATTAAGGTGATGAACCGTTGCAATCTGACTATCATCGTCTCCAATAAGAGATACCACGACCTGCCGCAATTCTTTGCCGAGCACCGGGTAGAGGTAGTGAGCTCCCTCCCGTTTTACAATGCCAACCGCACCGACCGTCAGCGTGGCGCAGGGGTTTTCGAAGCATCGGTAAAGGCCTTGAAGATGCTGAATGCGGTTGGCTATGGAAAAGAAGACAGCGGCCTGCTACTTAACCTCGTTTACAATCCGTCGGGTGCTTTTCTTTCATCCGGCCAGCAGGTACTCGAATCGCAGTTTAAGAAGGTATTAAAGGAAACGTATGATATTTCTTTCAATAACCTGTATACCATTACCAATATGCCCATCAGCCGCTTTCTCGATTTCCTGATTACCAGCGGAAATTATGAATCGTATATGGAGAAGTTGCTGGTTACTTTTAATCCGTCCACCGTAAACGGACTGATGTGCCGCAACACCCTCTCTGTTGGATGGGATGGATATTTGTATGATTGCGATTTTAACCAGATGCTCGATCTGAAAATAAATAATGGAGAGGCCATGCACATCAGCGGCTTCGATGCCGGCTTCCTGAGTAAGCGCGATATCCTGGTATCGCAACATTGTTATGGATGCACGGCCGGAGCGGGTTCGAGCTGTGGCGGTGAGTTGGTGAAGCGGGAGACTTATGACTGAAGACGTTAGACTTAAGACGGTGCAAAATGTACAGCTACGTCCTGGTTCCTGCTTCAATATAAACAAAGCAAGTTCTCGCGTCTTTCGTCCTAAGTCTTACGTCCTACGTCTTAAATCCTGGTTCCTGATTCAAGATCCAGGAATCAAGACAGGTTGTCAAGTCTTTAGTCCTAAGTCTTAAGTCTTAAGTCTTTCGTCATACGTCTTATATCCTGGTTCCTGGTTCTTGATTCAAGATACAGGAGTCAAGACAGGTTGTCAAGTCTTCAGTCCTAAGTCTTCAGTCCTACGTCCTACGTCTTTCATCCCACGTCTTATATCCCGGTTCCAGGTTCTCGAAAAGTTCAACGTCATTCATGTGAAATCCACCATGAATGTTTTATATTGCATATTATTCCATATGAAACGATACCATTATGCGCCACACCTGCCTGCTCCTCCGTATTGCAGCGATAATCATGGTAAGCTGCTTTCTATGTGTCATGATCGCTTATAGTCAATCAAATCCTGTGGCACTCGTGCCCGATGTACAGGTAGAATTCGTAACCATGGTGCCCCCTTTTTGCGGGAGAATTGCCATTGACCCGGTCTCCGGTACAGTAGTCTATGCGGAGATACCGGGGAATATTCATGAAGTAACTTTTCCCGGCGGACAAGTGAAGGATTCCATCATTTTTACTACGGCCGATCATAAGGTGACCACGGTATACGGGATGGCTTTTCACGACAGCACACTGTACCTGGTCGGCAATGAACCCATTGACACCATTTACAAGTTTGGCCTGGTGATACGGGGAAAACTGTTAAGTAACGGCACGAGAACCTGGGATACTGTTGCCGTTACTGAATATTATCCGGCCGGCAATACCACTTTTGATCACGGCTTTGGTGGCATCGTTCCCACGCCTTCGGGCGATTCACTCATCATCTGTAGCGGCTCAAGGTCCGATCATGGTGAAGAAGAAAATAATGGCGGATTATTTCCGGGTGTCAGGGAAGTGCCGCTAACCTCTGCTGCATTCTGCATAGCCGCCAATTCCAAGAACCTGGTGCTGCCCGCTGATTCGGCAGCACTGTCCCCTTTTCTTTTTGCCGATGGATTGCGCAATACGTTTGATCTTGCCTATACCCCTGACGGTGATTTGTTAGGATGTGAAAATTCAGGAGAACGAGACGACCCGGAAGAAATCAACTGGATACAAAAAGGAAAACATTATGGATTTCCCTGGGTGATGGGAGGCAACTATAACCCGCAACAGTATCCGGGTTATGATCCTGATGCCGATATCATGCTCAACAAGAACAGGTACGGTTATAAAAATGGATTCTTCCATAATGATCCTTTATTTCCGCCACCGCCGCAGGACTTAGTGATAACTCCCGGCATCAGCAACTACGGACCCGATGCAGATTACTTTCGGGATACTACTACCGGTATCATCATGCAGGCAGGTGATCTCGGCATAGCCCTTCATTCCTTTACTGCACACCGTTCGCCGATCGGATTAGTCTTTGACTATGAAGATGCATTGGCAGCAGAATTTAATGGCGATGGATTTATGCTGGGTTACCAGTATGAAGGGGATTCAGCCGGCAACAGGTTAAGCGGACAGACCGGTACCATCCTCGATCCCAGCCAGGACCTTGTACATCTAAAACTGGAGAAGAACAGTGCCGGTGATAACTTCAATACCTATGCTAAACGGATGGTAGGCGGATTTATAAGACCGGTCGATGCCTGCATCGTTCAAAATGTGATTTATGTATTGGAATATTCAAACAAGATCAATATGGCAGCAATCTGGAAAGTAACGCTGCCCGCAAAGGAAACAGTAATTGATCATCTAAACCACACAAAAGATTTTGTCAGAGTTTATCCAAATCCCGCAAAGGACCTCTCCACAGTTGCATTTTATCTCCATAAAAACACAGCCTTAACTATTTCTCTTTTTGATGTGCAGGGCAAAAGGAAAAAATCCGTTTCAGCCGGAAATTTTTCCGCCGGTTATCACGAGACGCAGTTAACGGTGCAGGAACTGCCTGCCGGCATCTATTTTCTTGAAATGAAAACAGCGGTTGAAACCGCTTTTCAGAAAGTAATCATAGAGTAGCATGATTGCCCGATAAATAAGGTGATTAGCATCAAAATCCAAAACAAGAACGCTCCCTTTCACCGGAAAAAAAAGATAATAGAACATTCCCCCAGGCAAAGGACTGCGGTTTGCGTCAGAATCCAATACAGGATCGCATCCCCTGGCACAGCGCTTCAGTGCGGGGTAAAAAGATGAAACCGTCCCAGGCGGATTTTTGCCCACATTACCCGCACCATAATGATATACTAGATTGTATGGTTCTTGACATACTATTTTCAAAACAGATTTTTTTTAAATTTGAATTAATATTTAATCTGTATTGACTGGCCTTTAACTTTGAAATCATCGTAATGACACCTTTGCTTACTCCAATCCTTTTATTATCCAGTATGGTATGTTGTGGTGTATTTTCCTGCGAAATAATTTTAGCACAAAGCAATCCGGTTCCGCTACGGCCGGATATACAAGTGGAATTCATTAAAAAAGTGCCCGCGTATTGTGCACGTATAGCTATTGACCCGGTTTCCAAAGCGGTGATCTATGCCGAAACCGGCGGTAAAATACACAGGGTCACTTTTCCAGGCGGCGTCGTAAAAGACACCGTTTTGTATACCACAGCGAATCATCATGTCACCAATATTTATGGTATGGCATTTTTCGACAGCATCCTGTACCTCGTAGGCAATGAACCTGTTGACACTACTTATAAATTTGGATTAGTGGTGCGGGGCAAATTGCAACCTGACGGGAAACGGCTGTGGGATACCGTTGCCGTTACACAATACTATCCTGCAGGCAATACCACGTTTGATCATGGTTTTGGCGGAATCATTCCTACGCCGGCAGGGGATTCACTGATCATTTGCAGCGGTTCACGAACCGATCATGGCGAAGTGGCAAGTAATGGAGGATTGTTTCCCGGTATTCGTGAGGTGCCGCTTACATCTGCCGCCTTCTGCATTTCCAGCACTTCAAAAAACCTGGTATTGCCTGCAGAGGAAGAAAGCCTTGCCCCTTTCCTTTATGCTGATGGCTTACGCAATACTTTTGACCTGGCATATACGCCCGACGGCGATCTGCTTGGTTGTGAAAATTCAGGCGAACGCGATGATCCTGATGAAATCAACTGGGTGCGCAAAGGCCGGCATTATGGATTTCCATGGGTGATGGGCGGAAATCATAACCCGCAGCAGTATCCCGGATATGATCCTGATACCGATATCATGCTCAACAAGAACAGGTATGGCTATAAGAATGGATTCTTTTATGACGATCCGGATTTTCCGCCCAAGCCTGCCGGGCTGATTATTGACCCGGGCATTGAAAATTATGGCCCCGATGCGGATTACTTCCGTGATACCACTTCAGGCATCATGATGCAGGCCGGAGACCTTGGAATCGCCTTGCATTCCTTTACTTCACATCGCTCCCCGATTGGTTTGATATTCGATTATGACCGGGTGCTGATAGAAGAGTTCAGTAACGATGGATTCATGTTGGGCTACCAGTATGAAGGAGATTCAGCCGGCAACAGGCCGAACGGACAAACCGGAACTATTCTTGACCCCAGCCAGGATTTGGTACATCTTGATTTTGAAAAAAATGAAGCCGGTACCAACTATAAAGTGCATGCAACAAGAATTGTCGGCGGTTTTGAGAAACCGGTAGATGCCTGCCTGTTGCAGAATGTGGTGTACGTTTTAGAGTACTCCAACAAAAATAATAAAGCCTCCTTGTGGAAAGTTACCTTACCTGCCGCTGAGAGTACCATTACCACTGCTGATTTGCCGGATGACGATTACTGTCCGGGTGCAGCGGTAGATGTTGCTTTTTCCACTACCGGCATCTTTAATTCCGGGAATGTTTTTACCATCCAGCTGTCTGATGCAAACGGCAGTTTTAATTCACCGGTAGCATTAGGCAGCATTGTTGCAACGGGCAGTGCCGTTATACCGGTTATCATTCCGGCAGGCAGTACTGCCGGCGATGATTACCGTTTGAGGGTTGTAAGCAGTAATCCCGTGGTTACCGGCAGTGCTACCGGGGAGGACTTTACCATCGAATGTCCGGAGCCGGCTTCAACACAAACGGATGCTGTAACAGCCACCTCGGCCAAGGTTTACTGGGAAGAAGAAGATTGTGCCATCAACTACCAGGTTAAATACCGCGCTGAAGGGGGTAATTGGATCAATGTAAATGCAAACAACGCATCGAAAAAACTTTCCGGGCTTTTACCAGCCACTGAGTATGAATGGAAGGTGCGGACGAAGTGTGTAGCGGTTCCAAAAGTGTATAGCAAATTTTCGGAGATCAGCGATTTTACCACGCTGCCATTGAAAGCGATGCAGGTATCCGATACGAATCAGGCAGCCTCAAATTTTTATGCGTATCCCAATCCGGCAAAGGATGTGATTACCATTACTTTCTTAATGCAGGAAGCTTCTTTCCTGGATATCGTGCTGTTGGATTTGCAAGGCAGAGAAGTAAAAAAAGTTATTGCAACAGATTTTGCCAAGGGGGTTCACGAGGTACAGATGGATGTAACTCCGTTCGCTTCCGGCATGCATATTCTTGAACTTCGTTCAAAGGATACTTGGTTAGTGCGAAAGATAGTTATTGAGTAATACCCAGTTACCCGCAATAGTAATTTTACCGGTTGCACGATTATGCTGTGCACTTAGTTGATTCACCAGGCAGGTTCAAGCGTGCTGGTCTATGCATTTGAAAGCTGCGACCCTGATTTTTTGACACGAAGGTCATCCGCGCAAAATATTGTTTCGCATTACAGGTGCATCTTTTCTCATTCAGTATGATTTGGGCTATGGTTCATATGCAATTCAAAGTTAAGAGGCAGCGATCCGTCGTTGCCTCTTTTTTTATGTTGATGAATGAAATTCTGTGCCGGCTGTTTTCGAATAGACCAAGACCGGTACATCCCGGAACAGCTGGTTGATTATTGCATTTCCGCGAATTCCTTAAAATCCCGCAGGTATTGCATCGATTGCTTTTTGAAAGCACCGGGCATCAACCAGCCAATGACATTCATAAATCCGGTGAACCGGAATTCCTGCTCAGAAATGTATTTCGTCTTATACTGGCTCAACGATACAAATTTGTTCCTGACAATGTTATAAACGCCTTTAGCTTCATAAGAGCCGGTGAACTCATCCGGTAAATTTCTTACCAATATGGTTTCAATCATCTCTATCTGCCGGTTTCCCATGTTAAACTTCAATCTCGACTTCGCGCCTGGTTGCCCGCGAACACCGCTTAGGTGCTCAAAACTTTCCAGTCCCCGCATCCAGGAAAACAGATTATCGGGATTGTCGAACAAGACAATGACTTTTGCAATAGGTTGGTCAATTTCAATGGAGCAGGTGAATTTCATGGTTGTCGGAGTTAAAAGGCGTTAATGAATAAGTACTCAGATGATATATCTTTTACCTGATGCTGTTGGTTCAAACAACATTTCATGAAGTACAAACATACAATTTTACCAATTAGATATCCTTGATTTTTTATGCAGCTGGTGAACAAATATTTTTTAGGTTGACAGGTGCTGATTGGCCATCTGCCAAGCCATACCCTTATTGAGTATTGAGTATTGAGTGTTGATTATTGAGTGTTGAATATTGAATGTTGAAAATTGAATGTTGAAAATTCAACTTTCAACTTTCAACTTTCAATATCCAATATCCAATATCCAATAATCAATAACCAATAATCAAGGCTGGCAGGCGCTGGTTGACCATCTGCCAAGCCATACCCTTATTTGAGTATTGAGTGCTGAGTATTGAGTATTGAGCATTGAGTGTTGAGTGTTGAATATTGAATGTTGAAAATTCAATATTCAATATTCAATATCCAATATCCAATAATCAATATCCAATATTCAATGTTCAATGGCTGTGCACTTTTCCAAAGTAGCGGCAATACATAACCGGCGAAATCGTTTTTCTTCTTTGTCGCCGCACAACCTTATTTTTGTCGCCCAACCCTGCATGGCCAAACAAATACTTGTCTTTTTGATGCTGGCACTGGTGCTGTGTTCCTGCGCCAGCCAGATAGCGCCCAGTGGCGGCGAAAAGGATATCGTGCCTCCCGTGCCGGTTCGCAGCAGCCCTGACAACCTTTCAATTCATTTTGAAGCGGAGAAGATCAATATTGTATTCAATGAGTTTATTCAAACGGGCGACTTTAACTCTCAGGTATTTTTTTCTCCTGCACTCAGTCAGCGGCCTTTGTTCAGGGTACACGGAAAAACGCTGACTATTACGCTGAAGGATACACTGCTTCCCAAAACCACATACACGGTCAATTTCGGAAATGCCGTGAAGGATATTACGGAAGGCAATGTGATGATCAATTACCAGTATGTTTTTTCAACCGGCGATTACATCGATTCCATGCGCATACAAGGCATCGTTCGGGGAGCGGAAGACGCAAAACCCAAAGAGAATATGCTGGCCATGCTCTATACTGATTTGACCGATTCCGTGGTAATCAAAGAACGCCCTTCCTATTATGCACACACCAACAAAGCGGGTCAGTTTGAGATCAGCCATTTGAAAGAGGGTGTCTACAAACTGATTGCTTTGAATGACAAGAGCGCTGACCTCAAATACACGCCGGGCGAAGAGATTGCCTTCCTGGACAGCAGCATTGCCATACGCGACAGCGCAGGCTTTTATACGCTCACCCTGTTTAAACCGGTAGCGGAAGAACAAAAAGTGACCGGCGTTTCTTCAACCCAGCCGGGAAGAATCATGATTGCTTTTGCGAAACGGGTGAGTGCCTTGCAGATTACACCGCTGAATGGATCAACTAATGAAGCGGCGTTGCAGTACTTCAAAGCAAGAGATACTGCTTTCTATTATTTGAATGATCTCGTTTCCGACAGTATCCGGTTGCGGGTTACCGACAGCGAATTTACCGATACAGTGGAAGTGCGCATGAAGCTGGTGAATGAAAAAGATAAAATTCTGCTTCCAAAGTTTACCGTGTTGTCGGCATTAAAGAAAGGCCGGTCCGTCATACAACAGGAACCTGACAAGCCGTTTTTGCTTGAGTTTTCTACTCCGCTGCTGACTGTAACCGACAGCAACAGGCTGCGGCTGACCAACGACAGTACCGCGAATAGCCAGGCTGTTGCCGCAATGGTCATTACTGATACGGCCACTTTAAAAAAGCGGGCCGAAATCCGGTTTGCATTTGAAGAGGAAACGGGCTATTCGCTGCTCGTGCCCGATTCTGTATTCAGGGATGTGTATGGCCGCTATAATGACAGTGTCACAATCTCTTTTACCACCTTTGAAAAATCAGAAACCGGTAATCTCTTTATGAAACTGACTACCGACTCTGCCACCAATTATTTTTATGAGTTGAGTTCAGCGTCAGGTGAAGTTATCGCACGCGGTTCTTTGAAGAAAGGGCTGAATGAGCTGAAATTTCCGGCTCTCCGGCCAGGTAATTATTCCCTGAAACTGGTGGAAGACCTGAATAACAACGGACGTTGGGATACCGGAAACTACCTGGAACGCCGTCAGCCGGAAAAAATCTACAACTATGCCGAAGAGATCGTGCTGCGCGCCAACTGGGATTTGGATATAGAAATGACGGTGGGAAGAAAGATTGCGGAACGTAAGCAATGAGTAGTGAGTGGTGAGTAGTGAGTAGTGAGTAGTGAGTAGTGAGTAGTGAGAAGTGAGTAGTGAGAAGTGAGAAGTGAGATGTGAGTTTAGA
>CAZGBP010000062.1:0-20611 GCA_964524035.1 uncultured Bifidobacteriaceae bacterium | reverse complement strand
GTTTTCGCTATGCTTCAGCCTCTGGTTGGTGTTTTCACCAACCAGAGGCTGAAGTTGTCGGTGAAAACACCGACCACAGGCTGAAAGTAGATTTAGAACTTGTGTAAGAATGGAATAAGTAATCACGCATTCTTAAAAGCGAAAACACTTTCTGCTTTTTCCTTCATCCTGCTTTCTTTCCTGTTGGTCGAAAAAATACCAACTGCTAAAGCATATGACCTAATTTACAGGGTCTGTTTCTTTCGAACTACAACTACTGCATCATGAAGTTTTTGTCTATAGTCTTGCTGTCACTACTTCTTTTATTGCCGTTTCTTTTGATCAAGGGCATCTATGTCAGGCAACAACATATACCTAACCCTCACGCATTCAAGGAGGAAAAGCAGGAAGCATATGATGCACTTACTTTTCTTTCTGCAATGAATACTTTTCCTGAAGCTGACATCCCCGCAGCCGGTTATACTATTGCCTGGAATGAACACAAGCAACTGCTTGCATCAGCAAATTCATCAAACTGCCGCAGCGCATGGGAGAACATTGGCCCTGTTAATATTGGAGGCCGCACCATCAGCATTGCCATTGATCCAACGGATACCGCTGTTATCTGGCTCGGTTCAGCAAGCGGTGGTTTGTGGAAATCATCTACGGGCGGCATCGGAACAGCTGCATGGCAATTTGTTCCAACCGGTTTTCCGGTACTTGGAGTGGGTGCCATTTCCATCAATCCAAAAAACCATGATGAAATATTTATTGGTACCGGCGAAACCTATGCGTATGATATTTCTACCAATGGTTTGATTGACAGAACCCAACGCGGTTCGTTTGGAATCGGAATACTAAAATCAACGGATGGCGGGCAGAACTGGACTACTTCACTCGACTGGACCTATCAGCAAAACCGTGGCGTGTGGGACATAGTCCACAACCCGCTGAATCCTGCTTCCTTGCTGGCAGCCACAACGGAGGGTATTTATAAAAGTATCGATGGTGGGGAGAGCTGGAGCCACGTGCTTGACAAAAAGATGGTGATGGATGTGCAACTGAATAAGACAGATACCAACATCGTATTTGCCGGTGTTGGAAATGGTGACAGCAGTAATAAAGGCATTTATAAATCAATTGATGGTGGAGCAACCTGGAGTTTGCTTACGGGAAATGGTTTACCGAATAGCTATGTGCATACCGGTAGAATTACTCTGGCTGCATTTGAAGGCGATTATAACACAGTGATTGCATTGATCGGCAATCGTTTTGGTACCTATGGAATTTACCGCACGTCCAACAGCGGCATCACCTGGTCGGCATTGGGCCTGGAAGAAATTGTTTCTTACCAGGGATGGTATGCGAAAGGGTTACTGATAAAACCGGATGACGCCACTAAGGTATTGGCCGGTGGTGTTGATGTCTTTAAATCGGTTGATTCGGGAAATGGATTTTTTAAGGTTTCCAATATTTTTTATGATGCAGACTATGTTCACGCAGATATTCATGACATCATTGTAAACCCACATGATCCGGAGAAAGTATATGTAATCACCGATGGGGGCCTGTTCAGGTCGAATGATTTTGGCTTTACTTATTTTGAATGCACTTCAGGTTATGTAACCAGCCAGCATTATATCGGTTCTGTTTCGGCTACAGATCCTGCTGTCGGGCTTTCCGGATTACAGGATAACTATACCATTAAATATAATGGCAGCGACAACTGGATTCCTGTTATTGGCGGAGATGGCAGCTACAATGCTATTGACCCAACTTCTGATTATGTTCAATATGGAAGCTATCAGTATCTGAATATTTTCAAGTCTGCCGACCAGGGCAATTATTTTGAAGACATCTTCTATCTCCCGTCAAGTCCTTATGGTGGCAATCCGGCCGCCTTTTTGGCTCCGCTGGTGATGTCGCCTTCCAATCCCTTTGTATTATATGCAGGCAGCACAACCCTGCTCAAAACGAGTGATGGCAACCAGTTTTTAGAAGTGCAACCTGATCCTGTTGACAATGGCAATTACCTGTTATCAATTGGTGTTTCCGCTACCAGTGAAGACACGGTTTATTTTGCCACGGCGCCTTCTGAGTCATTTCCGATGCGGGTATTCCGAAGCGATGATGGTGGTTACACTAAAACGGAGATCAGCGATGGTTTACCCAACAGGTATCCGAGAAGAATATCCGTTAATCCTGCTAACAGCAAAGAAGTATATATAGTATACAGCGGTTTTGGCGGAGGCCATATTTTCAAAACAACAGATGCGGGAGCTCATTGGACGGATATCAGTACTGTACTGCCTGATCTGCCATTTCATTGTCTTGCCATTGATCCGTTGCAACCGAAAAACATTTATGCCGGTTGTGATTTTACGGTGTATGCTTCTTTCAATGGTGGTGAAACATGGTTTGCCTTTGGAGACGGACTTGCAGAAGCCGTGATGGTTTTCGACCTGGTTATTTCTCCTGCCGATCGTACCTTAATGGCTTTCACGCATGGCCATGGTGTATATAAAACAGACTTGATGGATGTTAATGTTGGAGTGGAAGATATTATCGCCGCTACCATTCAGTTTGCTGTTGCACCTAACCCTGCAACGGATTGGTTGACCGTAACCTGGAATGCAGCCTTGAAGCCGGATGCAACGATTTTCCTGATGGATTTGAATGGAAAGGTAGTGTTTCAGGAAAATATTACTGCTGCAAATGAAGGCACGTTGACTATACCACTTTCAGCCTCTGTGAATGGTATGTACCTGTTGGTTATGGAAGGAAATAATTTTCGTAAGAGTATTAAAGTAGCTAAGTTGTAGTGAAAGGGATTTGATTTTACTTATTGCTGTAAAAAAAAACACCCACTCGCTACTCATTTCTCAATACTCCCTCCATTCTCACTCCGGTTTTTTCGGCTCTTTGTTCACAATAGTAAACACGCGTGATACATTAAATCCGAAGTGAATGTCGCCATCGAGCCAGTTACCGGTGGTTTCGGGAATAAATCCCTTTTCAATCATAGAAGTGGAATTGGTGAAGTGCAATTGAAATACATGCCCGCCGGTTTCAAGATCAAAACCGATCGAAAGCGAGTTTTTGATGGCCGGATCCGTCTGGTTGAGCTGGTAAAAGTATTCGGCATTCACCGCTACGCGCCTGGTAATTTTCTGGCGGGCGGCAATACCGATGGCAAAAATATCATTGTTCTCTTCGGTGGTGGCAACCAGGTTGCGGTGCACCATAGAAGGCATCAGCTGCAGGGTAAAGGCTTCTGAGAATTTGCGACCGATGATAAGCTGATTACAATAGTATAAATTGGAAGTGAAATAGTTTTCACGTTCCGGGTCAGAGGGCTTTAATGTTTTAATGGCCATCGTGGAAACAAAGGCAGCTGAAATGGGCATATTGCGTACGCCCTTGCTTTGCCGCAGGAACTTGTACTTTATAAAACCATCATAGGTTTTTTCAAAACTGCTTCTTCCGAAGCCTACCATCAGTTGTTTGGTGATGCCGTAATCGAGGCCGATTCGGATGCTTGCCTGATCGAGGCCGAATAATTCATAGATGCCTCCGTTGATGTATCCGAAACGGTGTGATATTTTAAAATCCATCACACCGGCACCCACATTCTCAATAGAATGGGAGTTGATCACCCTGGTTGTCTTGAATCCCGCTGTGGCATATTCCGTTGTTTTTTCTTCCATGCTTTCCAGCAGGGCAGAAAGATCCTCCTGTGCCAGCACCGGCCGAAGGCCGAAAGACAGGAGGATCATTAACGGCAGAATGAATTTTTTCATAATTGATCTCAATTGATGTAGGGCTGTAAATTGGCCGCTACTTTCACTGCTATTTCCTTTGCTATTTTATCTTTCACCATACCCGGAATTTCAATGTTGTAATCTTCCGGCTTCACAATAAAATCGGCATTAGCCAGCATGGTGCCATCCTTTACTTTGATGGTTCCTGCATGGGTGACCTCCTTTGATACGCCATGCATGGTTAATGTACCTGCCAGGGTAATAGGGTAAGTTCCATCCACCGTCAGCTTTACTTCCGACATGTTTTTTATTTTTCCCTTAAAGGTGGCTTTTGGAAACTTTTCCGATTCCATATAATTTTCATTGAAGTGCTCTTCCAGTAATGCTTTCTCAAACGAGAAAGCTTTCACCAACACCGATACTTCAACAGCACCGGAAGCTACATCCATAACGGCAACTGCGGAGGTATTTTTTCCTTCAATATCCTCCAGTGGAGTAGAGGATAAGAAAGTTACATCGCAATTTTTATCAAAATATTTGGACTGCGCCTGTGAGGAGGCAACGGTTGCGCATAGCAAGCTGAAAATTATTGCAAGCATTAACTTCGGTTTCATGTTGATTTTTTGATTTTAATGAAGAATGTATTTTTTGAATGTGAATGTTTGTTCAGGTAATGAGCGCAGGAACCTCACCATCCCGGGTTAAAGGCCCCCGCGCTTTTTCAGCTTAGCTCTCTGACAGGCTGCAGTTGATTAATACCACATCCATGAGCTTGCCGGAGCACCTTCCTTTCACCGTTACTCCGTCACCTTTATTGATTTTTTTAGCGAGCGAATTGTCGACATTCATTTTGCAGTTTACGCCAAACATTTCATCACCTGCCAGCGTAATGCTTAGCTGTCCATTTTCTTCCACCACCAGTTCCCTGACGGTGCCGGTTACTTCTATTACTTTTCCCAGGTACTGCTGATCAGCAGCGTTTTCATCTTCATTATACGCAGCAAACAGCATCGGACTTGTAACTGCAAAGTCTACTTTGGCCGTTTCAAGATTACCGGCAGGGCGGTTAATGTAATAGAGTGCAAAAGCGCCAAGTGCAATCCAGATAAAAATGGTTGAGAGAATGATAAACCGTTTCATGTTATTGGTTTTTAGTTTTAAAATTTTAATTATCCAGAGCGCCATCGTCAATCCATTTAGAGATTTTGGCGAGGTTACAGTCAGTAAGTTTAGGTGCACCCGACGGCATAGGTGAAAATCCTGACACATAATTGATGGAACCCTCCAGGCTGCCATCATTTACCCGCACTATTACATTGTCATATCCCTCGAGCAGAATGCCGCTCGTATTGGAACTGATGCTGTGACAGTTATAGCATTGTTGCTCCAGGATGGGTACTACAGTAGCTGAAAAGGTGACATTTGCTGTATCGCAGGAATCCGTAACAGACGGATAAAGTTCTTCTTCAATATCGTAGTAACAACCATTGGCCAACAAGACGAATGTTGCGATAAGCAACACGTAACTCAGGCTTTTGATTGTGTTGAGCAGCACGTTTAATCTTAAGATCATAGATACATTTGCTTCAGCACGGTTTTCTACGCAGGAAGAAACAGACGCAAAGCAACGGTACCGGATGTACCCCTGAAACTTATTTGACTTCAGCGGGGAAAGCGGTGGTGTGAATGGTAGAATTTCAGTATCTAAGCCGACCGGTGCTTGCCCGGCAACACCTTTATTCAAAGACCGGGTGGGCTATTACCGGCATGCAACTGACTGTTTTATTTTTATCTCTGCTATGGTGCAGCTTACAGCCAGGTACCGTTGGGTGCATGAATCGGTGCATGCCTTCAATACTTGCATCATAACAGCTTGCTTAGTGCCGTATTGTTTACATTTCCGTTTGAAATAGCTTATTTTGAGTTGGTAAATTGTTAGCAGAACAATCAGGTGCAGGTTAGCAGAAGCATATTTCAGCAAGGTGACGCCATTTGAAAAGAGAAAAAAATCCAGGAGCAAAATTTCCATGCCATACAGCACTCACAGAAATCAGGTCGTTTTGCTGATACCGGTGCTTGCACTTTTGGTGATCCAGGCCTATTCATTTATGAAAAAACCTTATGCCGGGATCATATACCGGTGCAATCATGGCAAGGTATCCTTCCTTTCCGATGCACCGCTGGAGCAAATTACGGCCACTTCCAATGAGTTAAAAGGTGTAATCGATACAGAAGGAAGGACTTTTCTTTTTTCAGTAGAGGTGAGTACTTTTAAAGGGTTTAACAGTGGCCTGCAGGCAGAGCACTTTAACGAGAATTACCTGGAAACATCCCGGTATCCGAAAGTAACCTTTCAGGGGAAGATTGTGGAAGATATTGATCTTACAAAAGATGGAACGTATGAAGTGCGTGCAAAAGGCATTCTCGACATTCATGGCATAAAGCAGGAAAGGATACTGAAAGGAATAGTGGCTGTAAGCAAAGATAAGCTGACGGTTGACGCCAGCTTTAGCGTACTGCTGGAAGACCATGATATAAAAATTCCCAGGGTGGTTTATCAAAAGATATCGCCCGAAATAGTCGTTACCCTGCATGCTGAAATGGAAAGGATGGTACAGAACTAAGCAATGCATTCTAACAGGCATCCCGGATCAGCTTGGAAACTACCGTGCGAAAAAATTGCTGCCGGAGCCAGGTTCAAAGCAAATTCAACTCTAATAAATTCCTGTTGAGCGGCTTTTAATCCCGCTTAACCATTTTTATTTTAACACTGCAGGGATAATTCTCATGTTTGTGTGCTTTCCGGTTAAGAAGACAAACTGAATTAACGGAACCCGGTTTGCATATTTAATTAAATCAATTTAATTTTAGTATATGCGAATACTGATCATCGAAGACGAAATAGCGGCTGCCCGCAGGCTCCGGAAAATGCTGGGTGAAGTTATGAAGGAGGCCGAAGTGGTGGAAGTGCTCGACAGCGTGAAATCTTCCGTAAAATGGCTGCAGGCGAATGAACAACCGGATATTATACTAATGGACATTCAGCTGGCCGATGGCAACTGCTTTGAAATATTCAAGCAGGTGGAAATAAACTGCCCCATCATCTTCACCACGGCATATGACGCTTTTGCGGTAAAAGCTTTTGAAGTGAATGCCATTGCCTACCTGATGAAGCCGGTGAAAAGCGGTGACCTGGATGGGGCGTTAAAGAAGTTTGATAAATTGAAATCCGGTTCCTCCAGTTTTAATTACCAGCGACTGCTGGAAACGCTTCATGCAGAAAGCGGTGCCTATCAGAAACGGTTGTTGCTTAAAATCGGGCAAACCATCCGGGCCTTAGAGATCAACGATATCGCCTATTTCTATACTCACGATAAGATTGTGACTATTGTAACCAACGACAACAGAAAATATCCCGGCGACTATACGCTCGATCAGTTGGAGAAGATGCTGGATCCTAAATTATTCTTCCGCATTAACCGGCAGTTTATCGTCAGCAGTAAAGCGATCAGGGAGATGTATGTCATTTCCAAATCACGTGTCAAGATGGTGCTCCATCCTCCCATTGAAGCCGAAACAGCTGTGAGTTCTGAAAGGGTGGCCACCTTTAAGAAGTGGCTTACCGATGAGTCAAATTAGGCAGATATAATGCCAGCGAGTACGGCCAATTGGGTATCGAGTATTGAGTACTAAGTATTGAGTATTGAGTATCACAAAATAAAAGAGCAGTCGTATACCATTGCAGATGCTTTATTGAATCAATACTTGCTTTTATGTTCAGCCTCTAAGTCTTCCATTTCAGCACTGATTTTGCCCTGTTCAACTGTCTTCATTTTGCCGCTTGCCGGTTATGGGGGAATATTACAATGACAAATGCATGAAGCGAGCAGGTTCATTTTAAGCGGGAGTGCCATTTGTTTCAAATAACAGTGCGATAACATGAAAATACGTAAAGTTCTTACTAAGGTGTTATTGTTGGCCGGTGTAGCCGGCTTACTTTGGTTAAGCAGCTGCAAACATGATATTCCCATCGTGGTACCGATTGATCCGGTGATTCCGATAGATACATCTGATATTACCGATACTACGGATATTACCGATACGGTTGAGATTAACCCGGATCCGTGCGATCCTGATTCCGTTTATTTTGAAATGGACATTTTGCCGATGCTGATTTCCAACTGTGCTATGAGCGGATGTCATGATGATGCCTCCCATGAGGATGGAGTGATCCTCACATCTTATGCAAAAGTGATGAATACGGCGGATGTGAAACCGTTTGATCTTAATGACAGTAAACTGTATGAGGCTATTACCGAAACGGATTCTGATGATAAGATGCCACCACCTCCCAATACCCCTCTTAACAGCGATCAGGTAGCCCTTATTGCCAAATGGATCATGCAGGGAGCATTGAATATTACCTGCAATGCGAATTTTGACAGTTGCGATGTCTCTAATGTCACCTATTCCGGTACGGTAGCACCCATTCTGCAGAATTTTTGTGTGGGCTGCCACAGCGGGTCTGCTCCCTCAGGCGGTATTCTGCTGAATCAGTATAATGGCGTTGCCGCTGTTGCACTAAGCGGACAGCTGGTTGGTTCCATTACCGGCGCTTCAGGTTTTAGCAAAATGCCCCCGGCAGGAGGAAGTCTTTCTTCGTGCAATATTGAAAAAATAACCAAATGGGTGAATGACGGGGCACCCAATAATTAATACTTCAACTATCTCATTTTAAAAAACATTTTTATGAAGGCAAAAATTTTACTTACACTGCTGCTGATCTTCTTTTATGCAACAACGCTTGTTGCGCAGATTCCGAATGCAGATTTCGAACTATGGACGGACATGGGAGATTGGGATGATCCGGATGACTGGTACACCCTTAATACATTGTATGATGGTGACCCCGAGACCGTTCGCACAACCGGTGACGCTGTTTCAGGCACGACGGCAGTAAGGATGGAAAACGCGGAAGATAACAATGGCAATGTGGTGCGGGCCATGTTGTTAAGTGGCAATAACAGCTTATCCAATCATCCCGGTTTTGCTTACAATGAAAGACCTTATGCGCTGGAAGGCTATTGCCAGTACAATCCGCAGGACAATGAGGATTCCTGCTATGTACATGTGTTTCTGACCCGATACAATACAGGAACCCAATCACGTGATATTATTGGTTCAGGTATGTTTGGCTCCGGAGAGGACATGGATGATTACGTACTGTTTTCTGCACCCATTGATTACTTCTCTTCACAGTTTCCAGATACAGCTTACATCGTTATTTATGCCGGAAAGGTCAATGGCGCATTGGATGGAAGCCGGCTTTTTGTAGATGCACTAAGTTTCAATGAGACCACGACTACTGAAACCTCCGAGTTGACGGGTGATTTTGAAATCAGCGTGTTCCCGAATCCTGCACATGGCCAACTGAATATTCAGCACCTGCCGGCGCACAGCACCGCTTCCTTGTCGCTGTTCGACCATACCGGGGCAATAAAAAAATCAGCTGAGAATATGCGGCAGGATTTTACTGTTGACCTGAATGGACTGTCATCCGGTATTTACTTTTATGAAGTACGTTTCAGCAACAGCGATGCTGTGAAGAGAGGCAAGGTGATTGTTCAGTAGTGTAGGTTTGTGTGTATCGGTTTGCAGCCTTGCGATGCTTAAAAATTCTGTAAGCCTGCATGAAGTGTTTTTTAAGTATTGCAAGAGTGCCGTAATAGGCGGTTTTTCTTTCTTTTGGCAAGTCGTCCGTTAGATTTTAATTGATAATTCTGAGTGTCGGCCAAAATCGCTTGTAACTCCATGCATGCGTTACTTCATCACTTCAAAAATTTTGGAGTACACCCTGGTGCCATCGTTCACTTTTAAATAATAGACGCCGTTCTTCAGTTTACTGATATCAAGATCTTTTGAGAATGACTGGTTTTTCTCCATCACTTTTTGACCCCTGATATCATAAACCTCCAGGCTGATCTTTTTCATCGGGTATTTTGAAACCAGTTGAATTTGTTGCTGCGCCGGATTTGGATGAATGGAAAAAATACTGTCGGGAGCCGGGTCTGCTATATTGATGATAGTGCCTTTAAACCACCATTCAAAACAATAAGGAAACTCACGCGCCCAGAACCATTCGGCATGCTGGCCATCGTTCTTAAATACGGTATCCATTTCTGCATCTGTAAAACCACCTGCATACAACGTATCATACATTGACTTGATTTCGGGTACCATCTCCACGCTTTCATACCTGCCTGCCGTGAAATAATACTTCATCTCCTGTGTTTTCGGGTGATCGCCGGCATACGTGTAGATCGAATCATTAAACCAGAAAGAAGGGGAGAATACGCCAATCATACTAAACACTTCAGGATATTTCAGCCCTGCATAGTATGAAATCAATCCACCCATCGAACTGCCGGCGATGGCTGTAAATTCGCGCTGCGACAGCGTACGGTAATTGGCATCTACGTAAGGTTTCAATGTGTTGACTATAAAGTCACAATATTCATCACCCTGTCCTCCCCCGTATGTTGGATGTTCATATGGAGAATATTCATCGAGCCGGTAAATGCCCCCGTTTTCAATGGCTACCACAATCGCACCATAATTTCCATTTAACTGCAACTCATGTAAGGTCTCATCCACTTCCCATTCTCCGGCATAAGAGGTGGAATCATCAAATACATTCTGGCCGTCCTGCATATAGATTACAGGATAGTATTTATTCAGGGAGGTTGTATAGTCATCCGGTAAATACAACCATATTTTCCTCGAGCGGTTAAGCTGTGGCATGAAGAATGATTCATCCATCACAGAAACATTTGGCAGAGCGGTAGAAGAAGTGCCACTTCCATTCAGCAAGTCATCCCAGCCTGCAATGGTAAGATTGAGTGTTTCGCCATTGCCGTAGGTAAACGTTCGGTTGGGCAGAAAGGAACCATCTGCCTTGCACTCTCCTTTTTCCCAGGAACCCCGTGTAAATTTAAATTCAATGGTACCGCTGCCGCTGCCGAGTGTGATCGTGTACAGGTCTGCACTTATCTTGGTAAGTTTAGACGTTGCAGCACCGGGATCCCAGCCGTTGAATGTTCCCGCTATATAGAGTTCGTCGGAAACCGGCGTGTTTGCCGGAACTGCCGTGATGTTGATGATTACCTGCGCTGTTGCGAGATGAATGAGCAGTGATAATAAACCGGTGAATAAATATTTCATGAGGTAAGAATTTGAATCAAAGTTAAAGGACTTTGGCCAGTTTCTGCATAGAATGGACACAACGGGTATACGATAATTCGTTCATCCTTTTATGCAATGGTTGGTGGGTTAAATTGCTAAATGGTTGAATGGTTGAATGGTTAAATGGTTAAACTGATGCGGTGAAGCTGATCACTTGCTATTCCGGACTCACTACTCTGCTTTACTCACTTACGCAAATACTTCTCAAATACTCAATACTCTATACTCAATACTCAAAACTCCCTCACGCAGTCGTATACCTGACTCAACTTTTCTTTTGAATTTATTGCGGGGGTAAAACGGTATCCGAACCTTCTGCGGAGCTACCCGGAATTAACGCGGTTCTAAATGACCGTTTCGCTATATCGCCCAGAATCCTGTTCATATTCCATAATATTTTTATCTTGTCTGTATGATCGACTATTCTACACTTCTCGAAAATCAAAGAACCTATTTCAAATCAGGCGCCACGCGCAGTGCCTCTTTTCGTATCCGTATGCTGAAGACTTTATATGAAGCCATCGTTCGGTATGAAGACCGGTTATTTGCAGCATTGCACGAGGACCTGAATAAAGCAGCCCAGGAAGCATATAATACAGAGATTGGCCCTGCACTCGCAGAAATAGGTTTTCAGCGCAAGCACCTGAAAAGCTGGATGCAACCCAAGCCGGTGCCCGGCATGCTGTTCAGTTTTCCTTCTTCCGCAAAAGTTTATGCAGAGCCTTATGGCAGTGTGCTGGTTCTTGCACCCTGGAACTATCCGTTCTGGCTATCCTTTGTTCCATTGGCCGGTGCGCTGGCAGCCGGCAATTGTGTGATACTGAAACCTTCTGAACTGGCACCGGCCACTGCAACGGTGATGCAACAATTGATCGCGGAATTTTTTGATCCGGCATACATCACCGTGTTGACCGGCGATGTATCGGTAAGCGAAAAACTGCTGGAACTGCAATTTGACTATATTTTTTTCACGGGCAGTACTCCGGTTGGCAGCATCATCGCGCAATCTGCTGCAAAGAAACTGATTCCTTATACGCTGGAATTAGGTGGAAAATCACCCTGCATAGTTGATAAAGATGCCGATGTGCAACTGGCAGCGCTTCGATTACTATGGGGCAAAACCATCAACAGCGGGCAGAGCTGTGTCGCTCCTGATTATCTGTTTGTGCATCATTCCATAGCGGATAAGTTAATTACGGCCATGGAGCAGGTGCTGATGAAGTTTTACCCTGACGGGGCACTCAACTATCCCGGTTATCCGCACATCATCAGTGAAAGACATTATCAGCGCTTAAAGCGGTTGCTGGGCAGCGGAGGCAAAGTGCTTTTGGGAGGCAAAAGTATAGACGAAAAGCGGTTGATGGAACCAACGGTACTTGGTGAAGTAGGCTGGCATGATGCGGTGATGAAGGAAGAGATCTTTGGCCCTTTGCTACCCATAATCAGGTATGATGATTTAAGTGAAGTGATCAACCAGTTAAATGCGCAACCGAAGCCTTTGGCATTGTATATTTTCTCGAATAACAGGAAAACGCAGCAACGCATCATCCGGGAAGTACCTTTCGGTGGCGGATTAATAAACGATACGATCGAGCACCTGGGCAATCATTACCTTCCATTTGGCGGAATTGGTGGCAGCGGGCAAGGTGCCTACCATGGAAAATTCAGCTTTGATACGTTCTCACATCGTAAAGGGGTAATGAAGAAAGGCACCTGGTTAGATATTGGTTTCCGTTATCCTCCTTATAAGAAATCAAATTTCAGGTTGGCCAAATTCTTTTTAAGGTAGCCGATGTAAGGATTACGGATACTCTAATCTGCTGCAAAAGCGACGTTGCAGTTAGGAGAAGCAGCTAAAGGTTAACAATCTTTCAGCCAACTATTTGATGAGGTTTCCTGTAATGCGCAACAAATCGGCCTCTTCCAGCTTTGCCCTGAATACAGCTTCCGCCAGCCGCACTTTGGCATCGGATAAATTCTGTTGTATTTCGCGCAGTTCAAGGTCAGACAACCGGCCTATTTGATAGCTCTCCTGGCCAATGGACAGGTTCTCTTCCGCATATTGAAGGTTGTCTCGCTCCAGTTCGATCAGTTGCAGGTCGTTCTGGTATTGAAGATAGATACGTTTCAATTCCGATTCCAGGGAAAGTTGTGTTTGTTCGGCTTCGAGCTGGCTGGTGGCCATGTTTATTTTATCGTTCTGATGCTGGCGGTTTATATTGAAGCCGTCAAAAATGTTGATGCTTGCAGTTACGCCGTAGTAAAGGCCATTGGTACGGTTCGAAGTAACAAAACCTGATTCGGAGGAAGATTTCAATACATCATACCCGGTATTGAAATCAATTACCGGGTATCGCCTTGCCGTGGTCTGCTTCATATTCAACGCTGCAATCTCTTTGTATTGATTGGCAATCAGTAACGCAGTATTATGCGTCAATAAATCCTGTCGCAGTTGTTCGTAAACCAAAACCGGATTATTCGTTAACGTAATATCAACAGAAAATTCAGTATTCACATCACGGGCCAGCAATTGATTAAGCCGCACTTTAATGCTTTGCACGGAGGCTTCCTGTTGAATCACGGCAGTCTCATCCGCATTCAGGTCAACAGTGGCTTTCAGTACTTCAATCTTTGAGGAGCTGCCGACGGAGAATCTTGTGTCGAGTATTTCCTTTCTGAACAAACTGATGTCGCGCCGTTCCCTTGAAGCCTGTAACAGCGATTGTTCACGCAACACATCGTAATAGGCTGCCATAATCAGGAAGATGGTATTCTCCATTTGTTGTTTCAGTAATGTTTGCCCGTTTTCTTCGAGTACCTTCAGTTGCTCATGAGATACGAACATACTCAGGCCGTCAAACAAAGTCCAGTTGACCGCGATGCCGGCAGCGCCTGCCGTATTTTTTGCACCCGCTTTTTCAACCTCCTGTCCCGACAGGTACTGTTGTTTCGAGTCGTTGATGCTTTGGGTGATATTGCCAAAGACATCTACCGTGGGAAGAAATCCGGCATTGCCTGCTGTAACATTGTTAGCAGCAATGCCGGCATCGTTTTTTGCGATGCGCACGCTGTAATTATTCTGCAGTCCTGTTTGCAATGCCTGTTCCAGCGTTAACGTTTCCTGCGCATAAGCAACAAGGCCGGTCAGCAGAAGTGTTGAAATGAGAATGGTTCTAAGCATGGTGTATAATTGTATGTTAAGACAATGCCGGAAGTTTAGATTATGGTGACAGACGATAACAAATTCTTGCCTGGAATATGATCAGGCATCACACCATGGTTTCCATTACTTTTTTTTCCGGTGATGGTTCTAAAGAGATATTACCCTTACGTTCCTTCGAAAGATAGGCATACATTGCCGGCACTATATACAGTGTAAGAAATGCGGAAAACATCAATCCTCCCACAACCGCAATACCCATTGATTGCCGGCTGCCGGCCGATTCGCCCAGTGAGAGTGCTATGGGTAATATACCGAGCAGTGTTGCAGAGGTGGTCATTAATATTGGCCTGAACCTTCTTACTGCCGCATCTTTTACCGCCTCCGTTTTATTCAACCCCTGGTCCTTACGCTGATTGGCAAATTCAACAATCAGGATACCATTCTTGGTAATCAATCCTATCAGCATGATCATTCCAATCTGCGAAAAGATATTGAGCGTTTGATCAAAATACCAAAGGCTTAGCAGGGCACCGGCAATTGCCGCCGGTACGGTAAACAAGATGATCAACGGGTCGCGGAAACTTTCAAACTGTGCAGCGAGAATCAGGTATATGACGACCAAAGCAAGCAGGAATGCAAAAAGCAAGCTGGATGAGCTGTCCTGGAAGTCACGTGCTTGCCCTTTCAGTGAAGTAGCGAAAGTTTCCGGTAAAACCTTTTCTGCAATTTCATCCATGGCTGCAATTCCTTCACCCAGCGAAGAGCCCGCGGGAATGCCGGAGGAGATCGTGGCGGATACATACCTGTTGAAACGATATACTGCTGCCGGGCTGGTACTTTCCTGAAAAGTGATCAGGTTATCGAGAGATACCATGTTGCCGGAGCGGCTGCGCACATAAATGTTTTTAAGGTCATTGGGTTTGTTTCTGTCTTCCCGCTGTAATTGCCCGATAACCTGGTATTGCTTCCCATCCATGATGAAGTAACCCATACGCTGACCACTCAATGCGAGTTGTAAAGTTCTGGCCACATCAGCAACCGTGACGCCCAGCTCCGAAGCTTTTTCGCGGTTGACATGAAGGGTAAGTTCCGGCTTGTTTACTTTAAGGTCAGCATCCACAAACTGAAGTTTTGGATTCTTATTGGCTTCATCCAGGAAGGTGGGAAGCACTTCAATCAGTGATGCGAGGTCGGGTGCCTGTATCACGTATTGCAAAGGTTGGCCGCCAAACCTGCTTCCAATGGTTGGCGGTGTATTTGGAAAAGCCCGTATGCCGGTAAAATACTTCAGGTCGCGTGTAAGCTGCTGAACGATATCATTCACGCTTCGATCGCGTTCGGACGGATCCGTAATATAAATACTTTGTGTTCCGGTATTTACCGCCCCCACCGCACCAAAGCTTGGTGCAATAATGCTTAGTGATGAAGTGGTTTCAGGTATGGAGTCCATCACATACTTTGATAACTCATCCATATATTTTTCGGTAAACTCATAGGACGAACCTTCAGGGCCTGTGACTGCAACGCGTATGCTCGAACGGTCTTCATAAGGCGCCAGTTCGGATGGAACGGTTCTCATCAGCACTATCACCAGCAGGGCAATTCCGGCAAGTATCGGAAACACGAGCCATCGCCGTTTCATAAATGCAACGAGTGAAGCACGGTAGCCTTCGATCATTCCCGCAAAAAAAGGTTCTGTTACCCGGTAAAACCAGTTTTGCTTATCATGATGCTTCAGCAGTTTCGAACTCATCATTGGCGAGAGCGTGAGCGCCACAAAAGCTGAAATCAAAACAGAACCCGCTACTACCACTCCAAATTCCCGGAACAATCTGCCGGTTAAACCGGTAAGGAACATGATGGGAAAAAACACGGCTGCCAGTGTTACCGTTGTTGAAATAACAGCAAAGAATATTTCCTTCGATCCTTCCTTGGCTGCTTGTACGGGCGACTGCCCCTCTTCCACTTTAGTGTAAATATTTTCCAGCACCACGATGGCATCGTCACAAACCAGCCCGATTGATAGAATAATGGCAACGAGTGTTAACACATTGATCGAGAACCCGGCTACATACATTATAAAGAAGGCGGCGATAATGGAAATGGGAATAGCAACAACAGGTATAATAGTGGAACGCCAGTCGCGGAGAAAAAGAAAGATGATGAGAATAACCAGCAGGAAGGCAATAAAGACCGTGTCCTGCACTTCCGTTATCGTTTTTCTTACGAACGTCGTAAAATCGAAACCAACTTCCAGCTTGCAATCCGGTGGCAGTTCCTTTTCCAGCTGCACCTTCCGTTTGTAAAATTCATCTGAAATTTCTATTGCATTTGCCCCGGGCTGCGGCACCAAAGCAATTCCAATCATGGGTACAAGATTCTGTTTTACGGCATTTCTTTCATTCTCCGGTCCCAGGGTTGCAAAACCCACATCGCTGAACCGCGTAATCGTTCCATTACTTTCTTTAATAATCAGGTTATTAAATTCCTCCGGCCGGCTGAGTTTGCCAAGGGTGCGGATGGCCAGTTCCGTTTCATTGCCTTCAATTCTGCCGGAGGGCAATTCAATATTCTCGCGGTCGAGCGCATTCTGAACATCTACCGGTGTTACTCCAAACGCCACCATTTTTGAAGGGTTCATCCAAAGGCGCATCGAATATTTTTTCTCTCCGAAAATGCGGACAAAGCTCACACCGGAAATGGTTTGCAGCCGCTCTTTCACCACATTGGTAGCAATGGCGTTAACGTCCATAATATCCCTGGTATCACTACGCAAGCTCATGAAGATGATCGGTTCTGAATTCGCATCTGCCTTTTCTACTACCGGAGGTTCTACATCACGCGGCAGGTTGCGTATGGCTCGTGAAACCCGGTCACGCACATCATTGGTAGCCTTTTCCAGGTCTTCATCAATATTAAATTCAACGGTGATAATACTGGCTTGTTCACGGGAAGTGGAGCTTATGGTGCGTATGCCGTCTATGCCATTGATCGCTTCCTCGAGCGGCTCGGTTATCTGCGATTCGATGATATCGGCATTCGCACCCGTATAGGTGGTAGTAACCGTCACGGTAGGCGGATCCACTGCCGGATATTCCCTCAGGCCTAAAAAGAAGAAGCCCACCATGCCTAATAAAACCAGCATCAGCGACATTACAATGCTGAGTACGGGGCGGTCAATGGATGTGGAAGAGAGGCTGCTCATGTTGTATAGGAGTTGCTCACTTGATGATGGGTTTTACATTAATACCCGGACGAAGCAAAAGCATGTTGGTTGTAAGCAGCGTGTCGCCGGCGGCAAGGCCTTCCAGCACCTGCACATTACTTTCGTCGCGGTAGCCGGTTTTTAATACGACAGGATTTGCTTTTCCGTTTTTCAGCGTAAATGCCCGGAAGCCCGCCGATTGCGGAATGAGTGCACTGGTGGGCACGAGCACAGATCCCCTTGTTTCCTTTAATGCAATCATAATAGTGGAAGAAGTGCCCGGTATCAATCTTCGCCGGGCATTATCTGTAACGGCACGCAGGGTAATAGATCGCGTTGCGGGATTAACCGCCGGCTCAGCTGCAATCACTATTGCTGAAAACGTCTGCGTATCGTTTTCTACTGAAAAAGAAATACGTTGTCCCTGTTGTATGATTGCCGCGTATTTTTCAGGAAGGGTAAAATCAATTTTCACTTTGCTTACATCCTGAATGGTTGTAAGTGTTGTATTGGCTGAGACATATGCACCTTCACTCACATTCCGTAAACCGGCCAGGCCTGCAAACGGTGCCCGGATTTCCGTCTTTGAAAGCTGCACATTAAGCAATTCCAGATCGGCCTGCAGTTCCCGTAAACTATTTGCCACGATATCATACTCCTGTTGACTGGCACCTCCTTTGGCAAGCAATACATTCAGCCGCTGTTCATTTTGTGCTGCAAGGGCTGCCGATACCTCGAGCTTTTTCATTCTTGCTCTGAGTTCCGCATCATCCATCCTGAAAAGAAGGCTGCCCTTTGAAATCGTTGTCCCTTCTTTAAAGAAGATGCCAGTAATCTTTCCGGGATATTCACTTACTACATTTACTTCTTCATTCGCGCGTATGGTACCGGTTGACTGTAACTGATAGGTGATTACAGTATCGCGGATGATCAATATCTCTGACAGGACAGCGTTCCCTCCTTTCTTCTGGGATACTGCCTTATCCTCTTGTTGCGAAACAATTTTCTTAACAATAAAAAAAAGAAGCACGGCGCCAAGAATCAGAATAACGAAGATGGTGGTACGGGACATGAATATGGACTTTCAGAGCATTAAGAATGGTAGAAGGTAATTTGGGACAAAGATAGTACAGGATTACAGGATTACAGGATGACAGGATTACAGGATTACAGGATTACAAGATTACAAGATTACGGGATTATTGGATTGAAGGATTACGGTTTGCAGGCGCTGTTAGTGAATGATGCTTTCAACCATTGGAAGATTACAGGATGACGGGATGCTCAACAATGCGGGAATCTGACGTTTCAAAGGATCTGATACCATTGATTTGATGCAGGAAAAGGATGCCTCTTTACTGATGGCTGATCTTCCATTTTGGTTTGACCGTGTACACTTAATCCTGTTGAAAAAACATAACATCCTGCTCGCCATTTTTGTTTAAGTATGGTGATGGCGGGTTTATTACCTTTGTCTGAATGCTCCGTTAGCAGGCATTCCATCAATATGAATCAATTTGTAATGCAAGGTTCTTTTTTCGCGCACCGTGCCTTAACACGTGATGTACGTTTATTGAATGGCATTGCACAGCATATTGACCAATTAAACCAGGAACAACTGGATGCATTGGTAAAATGGTATGAATTCTTCTGGAACATGATGGAGGCGCATCATGCAGCTGAAGATGACTTGCTGTTTCGTGCGGTGGAAGAAAGGCTTGATGCACCTTCAGAGGTGATTGAGGTAATGGAAGTAGAACACAACCGCCTGCAATTTCTGATCGATGAAATAAAAAGGTTGCTGGGTGAATTGCAGCGCAACGGGGTAGATTCAATATTAAATAAAGAGTTGCAGTTTAACACCTCAGAATTATTGAAAGTATTCACCGGGCATATCGCCAAGGAAGAAGCCTACATGCTGGAAAAGATGACGGCGCATTTTTCGACGGAAGAACAGCGTCAAATAGAGGAAGAAGTAAAACGAAAAGCTCCTGTGCGTTACCTTTCTTATATGATACCCTGGTTACACGATGCATTATCAACCGAAGAGAATAAACTGCTGGATGAGTCGCTGCCGCTGACTGCCCGGTTGATGAATAAATGGTTCTGGAAAAAACGATACGACCGGTTGATGAAGCCATTGAAGAGTATGACGAATCGCTGATAATGCTGCCGCTAAAATGTGTGTCTGATTTTGTCCGCATAAAATGATATTGATTTGGACACCGGCAACTCCCGCCGGTTATCCGTTTTTCCCTACCTGGTAATAGAAACCGTTGCATGTACAACCTGCCCGGCAGTGATTACTCTCAGGAGATAGATGCCTGCTGCAAAATCGGAGTTTATATTAATTGTTTTTTGCAATTTTCCCTGCTCAATCATTGCATTTTCCCGGTAAACAATTGCTCCCGATGCATTGCTTATACTTAGCATGGCCAAACTGTTGATGCGTTCATCCATTTCAATGTTTACCATAAAGTATTCATTCGCCGGATTGGGAAAAACGGTAATGACCGGTGCTGAAATACTGCCGGCATTACCACTCTTGCAAGCCTTTACATTCTTTGAAACGGAAAGCCCGGTGCATCCTTCCGGTGTTGTTACCGAATAGTGATAACTTCCCGCTGACGTTGCAGTGTACGAATAGCCGGTTGCACCCGCAATAGGCACATTGTTTTTATACCATTGATACAAATTACCATTCACCACTTTTGCATTGAACAGTACAGAACCTGTAGCACAGATGTTCAGTTGTCCGACCATGGTGATCTTCGTGGAAGGCAGATTGTAATTCGAAAATTTTGTCGCTTCAGAAAGCTTGCTGCAGCCATTTGATTTCATAATATAAACTGAATAATTGCCAGGGGAAGCGGTCGTAAACTGGCTGGCTGTTGCTCCGGGAATTTGCTGGCCATTGAGTAGCCATTGATGTGTTAAAGATGCTCCGGTATTCGCCTGGAAGGTAACGGCAATGCCGGGACATATTTTTATCTTCTCCGACGGGGTTACCGTTGCCGCCGGCAATGCATTGCTGACCACTGTGGTGGCAGGGGAATAAGCACTGCAACTTCCGACTGTAACCAATACAGTGTAATCAGCGGCATGCGAAACTTCCAGGGTTGAAGCAGTGGCTCCGTCAATCAGGTTGCCGTTTTTAATCCATTGGAAAGTGTACCCGGGGCCTGTATTTGCCTGCAATAAAATCGAAGATCCCTTGCACATGCTGAATGTATCTGACGGGATGATCGTTGCATTGACGGT
>CAZGBP010000061.1:0-20672 GCA_964524035.1 uncultured Bifidobacteriaceae bacterium | reverse complement strand
ACTTTCTCTTCATTAAACCGTATGGCCTTACCTGATTTTACGGCCATTAAAACTTCTTTCTTTCCATCCGTCATCTTTACTTCCAGTAATTCATCGCCTTCGCGAATAGAAATCGCATTAATACCCGATGATCTTGGCCTGCTAAACTCCTCTAAGGTAGTTTTTTTGATAATACCCTTTTTAGTGCAGAATATCAAATAATTAGAAGCCAGAAATTCCGGGTTGTCAATCCTCTTTACGTTAATTACCGCCCGTATTTTATCATCGGTTGGCAAGTTAATCAGGTTTTGTATTGCCCTGCCTTTGACTGTTTTATTACCTTCCGGCACTTCATATACTTTCATCCAATAGCATCTTCCCTTTTCGGTGAAGAAAAGCAGGTAATTGTGATTAGAGGCTATGAATAAATGTTCAATAAAATCTTCTTCTCGGGAACCACTTCCCAATGAACCTTTTCCACCCCGATACTGCCTCTTGTAGCTTGACAGCGTAGTACGTTTCATATATCCAAGGTGGCTGATTGTAATTACCATTTCTTCGTCGGCAATCAGGTCCTCGATATTCATATCTTCAGCAGAATAAACAATTTCAGATCTGCGCTCATCGCCATATTTCTTCTTCATTTCAGTCATCTCATCACGTATAATATCCATCCGAAGTTTTTCATCTGATAATACATCCTTATAGTATTCAATGGTTTTCATGAGCTCTTTGTATTCTTCGCGGATTTTATCGCGCTCGAGCCCTGTTAACCTTTGTAAACGCATTTCCAGAATAGCTTTAGACTGAATCTCGGTCAGGCTGAATTCTTTCATCAGCCCTGATTGTGCATCATCCGGCGTTTTCGAAGCCCGTATCAAAGCTATGACTTCATCCAGGTGATCAAGTGCAATCAGTAACCCTTCCAGAATATGCGCCCTCCTCTCCGCTTCGGCCAACTCGAACCGGGTTCGTCTTACCACCACTTCATGCCGGAAGTCGACAAATACACCAATCATCTCTTTCAGGTTCATTTGTTTAGGTCTTCCGCCAACCAGGGCTATGTTATTGACGCTATAAGAATTCTGAAGTGGCGTAAAGTTATAGAGTTGATTGAGCACTACATTTGGAATGGCGTCTCTCTTTAATTCAATAACCAACCGTATTCCATCACGGTCTGATTCATCCCGGCACTCTGAAATTCCATCAATCTGCTTTTCAACCATCAATTCATGGATCTTGAGATGAACCATCGCCTTATTTACCTGATAAGGGAATTCCGTGACAATAATTCTCTCCTTCCCGTTCTTTAATGTTTCAAATACTGTTTTGGCTCTCACAACCACTTTGCCTCTTCCGGTTAATAATCCCTGCTTCACTCCATCGTATCCATATATGGTACCACCTGTTGGAAAATCCGGTGCCTTAACAAACTTGATCAAATCTTCAACCGGAATGTCTTTATTGTCGATATAGGCATTGATTCCATCTATTACTTCAGAGATATTGTGTGGCAGGATATTGGTTGCCATACCAACAGCAATACCTGATGAACCATTGACCAGCAAATTGGGAATCCTGCTGGGCATAACAGTCGGCTCTTTCAGGGTATCATCAAAGTTAAATTGAAAATCTACGGTGTCTTTGTCGATGTCGGTCATCATGTCCTCTGCCATTTTTTCCAGGCGCACCTCAGTATACCTCATTGCAGCAGGCGGATCATTGTCCAGCGAGCCAAAATTACCCTGGCCATCTACCAGCGGATATCTCATTGACCACCATTGTGCCATTCTCACGATGGCATCATAGACGGATGCATCACCATGCGGATGGTATTTACCAAGCACCTCACCTACCAAACGTGCGGATTTTTTATACGGACGATTAGAGGCCAATCCCAACTCATTCATCGCAAAAAGAATACGGCGATGTACCGGCTTTAAGCCGTCTCTAGCATCAGGAATTGCCCTGGCAACAATTACCGACATCGAATAATCGATGTAGGCGGTCTTCATTTCTTCTTCAATATTTACCTGGATGATTTTCTCTCCGTTTGCCATTCTAACTAATTAATTTTCAAGGAATAATAGTCTAACTTGCGAACCGTTTACCGGGTTGAAATTAGAGACTACGAAGGTAAGTAATATTGGGTATGTGCAAGTTCTAAAAAGTGGTGAAAACCTCATGTGTTGAAAACTGCCACGTAATGTGGATTACAGGTTTGCAGCTGGCTTAAATGTCCAAAACCCGGACTTAGAAACCAACCTGGTCAGGTGTGCTGCTACCCGACCGCAGCGTGCCGAAAGGTTAAAACAGTTTTTTGAATTTTATCTTTGTCCAATATGACCCCGGAAAGAGAAATGCGTTTCAGGAATGTTCTTCAAAAACGACAATCAGACTTGTCGGTTGTACTTGAGAATGTTTGGGACCCGCACAATGTTTCGGCAGTTCTCCGCTCATGCGATGCGGTAGGTATACAGGAAGTCTATATTATCTCGCCCAAAGACAAACGTGAATCTAAAATCGGGAAAAAATCATCAGCAAGTGCGAGTAAATGGCTTACCATTCATCACTTCAGAGATATAGAGCACTGCTTTGAAATTTTACGAACAAAATACGCTAAAATATATACCACCAAACTCGAACCGGGGGCAAGCTCTTTGTACAATATCAATTTTATTCAACCGCTGGCACTTGTGTTTGGGAATGAGAAAGACGGAGTGTCAAAGCAGGCAAGTATGCTGGCCGACGGCAATTTTGTTATTCCGCAGGTTGGCATGATACAAAGTCTGAACATCTCTGTTGCCTGTGCTGTTAGCGTTTACGAAGCGTACCGCCAAAGAAGCCTGGCCGGGTATTATGACAGGCCTGCAACAACCTATGCCGATCAATTACTTGGCAATTGGCTTAAAAAATGATGCGGATTGCCTTTGAACTGGCAGTGGCGTTATCTCATGAAGTTATTGCGTTGTGCCCTAGCCGGATTGTAAGCAAAGGAGGCATCAGGATATTTCAATGCCTCCTTTGTCCATTCTGATTTTGTAACTGGCAGATTAATCTGCAAGAATTTTTTTGCTTTTAACCGGTCCTGTATTGTGTGCTTCAAGCTTTAGCCTGCTATCAGATGATAGGGTAACACCTTCCGGTAAAATGAATTTACGGATGGTATCATCAGCAATTCCATCCTGTGATTGCTTGTACACCGGTTCCGGGGCTACAGACTCAAAACTTCCGGAGGAAAATGTTTTCGTACGGCGTTCCATTTCCTTTGGTTGATAATCGTTTGCTTTGCTGCAGGAAACAGTAATAAAGGTCAAACCTGTTAAGGAGCACATAATGATAGCTTTCAAGTTGATTTTCATAGTGTTTGTTTTATGATTTATAATGGCATAAAAGTATATACACCATGAGTTGACTTCAATCCCATAAAATGGGACAGCGCTCAAAAAACGAGTTTAGCATTGGTAGATCAAGGACAATTCATATATTCAAAACCGGACATTCAACTTCAGGTTGATCCTTCGGCCGGTTAAATAATTGGGAACGGCATAAACCGTGTTGCTGATGTCTTTTACCCAGGTATAGGAAACTTCATTCGAGACGCCAAGGAGGTTAAAAATCTCCAGCGATAGCCAAATAGTTTCAAAATTGCTCCACACTTTGCTTTCTCGTATCTTTTGTTTTTCTCCGTTTAACAACAGGGCAGAAAAGCCAATATCGACCCGTCTGTACGGAGACAATCGAAGGGTATCCCGTGACCGCACATGATCAGGCGGTCCGGTGGGTAAGCCTGTAGCAAATAGAAAATTCAGGTGCACTTTGAAGTTTTCATTACCGGGAATATAGTCCTGAAAAAACATTCCAAAATTCAAGAACTGATCTGTGGGCCTGGGAATGAAACCCGGATAGACCTGAGTACTGTCCAGAATAAATTCATTCTGATCCGGATCAAGATAGGTGGTATCTACGGTGTAAACAAAATCATTGGAAATATCTTCCTTCGTCGACAAAAGCGACAAGGAGATCCATGATTCTGCATCCTTTACAAACTCACCATTCAGCCGGAAGTCAATTCCTGCAGCATATCCGGCACCACTGTTTTCACCAAAATATCTTATACGCACATTATCCAATTCATAAGGATTGAGATCATACAATTGCTTGTAGTAAACTTCAGAAACAAATTTAAACGGCCGGTCCCACCATTTAAAATTATAATCACCGCCTATTACATAGTGAATGGATCGTTGCGCCTGTACTTCCGGATGCAGATTGCCTTCCAGGTCGCGCAGTTCCCTGTAAAAAGGAGGCTGATCATACGCGCCAATTGCCGCACGGAATACAATATCACGCTGCCATAACGGTTGGTAGGCAATTTGCACCCTGGGACTAATTATGAACTGCTCATTATAATCCCAGAAGCTAAACCTGCTCCCATACGTAACTGTAAAATTTCTGTCTTCATTAATCGTATAGCTGTCCTGGAAGTAAGCGCTGTACCGAAAACTTGAAAATGTATTTTGTGTGCGTATGATATCCTGCAGATGAATTTGTGAGGTTGAATATGGCAAGGTGTATCCGGCCGAATCCATCCGTGTCCATTCACTCAAATTGTCTTCAATATGTTCTCTTCCAACATCAATACCCCATTGCAAATAGTGGTTGCTTTTAATATAAGTCCCCTTATGGGCAAACTTGATTAAAAAAGCGTCCAGGTAATCTCTTCCCCATTCCTGATTCGTGCCGGTACCGAAATAGTACAACGTTTGACCATAATCCTCGGTAGCCAGGTTATTGTTCACTTCGCCTAAGAAATACTCTCCGATAACATCAAAAGTTTCATCTTCACGATCACCGTAAACTGATCCCAGGAATTTCAGGCTCATGTTTTTCCGGGGTTTATAGGTTAATGAAAGGCCTGCCATGGCAGTACTGTATGCATCAATCTCCTGGCCATCGAAATAAACAGTCAGTCGCAATGTATTTTGGATTGTACCAAAAGTTGTGACACGATCTTCAGGTATAAACTGGTACTTATTCCTGGAATAATTGCCAATGGCCTCTAAAGTTATCTTATCGGAGACATCGAAAATAATGTCAGCCTGAATATCAGTAAATGAAGGCTGGTAGTCACCCGTTGTTTCCAGGGTATTTAGCAGGTATTGATTTGTTTTATAACGGGCGCCAAATAGAAAATGAACGCGGTGATCTTTCGAGACACCTTCAAGGCTTAATCCGCCACCCAGTAAACTGATGCTTGCATTACCACCAAATTTCTGTGGCCTTTTATAATCAATATCTAAAACACTTGACATCTTATCGCCATACTTAGCGGCAAACCCTCCGGCAGAAAACAACAACGATCCTACCAGGTCCGGGTTAATAAAACTTAATCCTTCCTGCTGGCCTGACCTGATGAGAAAAGGCCGATAGATTTCAAAATCGTTTACATAAACCAGGTTTTCATCATAATTGCCGCCACGAACGGAATACTGAGATGACAATTCATTGTTGGATGATGCACCCAAAACCCGGAGCATGGCCTCTACCCCTCCTGATGCAGAAGGAAGTGCCTCAAAAGATTTAGGGTCAATACGGACCATACTGGGCTGATCTCTCAGTTCTTTGTCTTCAATGGTTATACTGTCTATAACATAGGTCTGCTGCACCAGTACTACATATAATGGAAAACGTTGTCCAGCTTTCAGATTTACTTTCCGTTCAAAATCCTCATAGCCCAGTGAAGAAAAATTTATAATAACTTCTTTGTCGGCTGGAATTGCATACTCAAAATTTCCGGCAGCATCACTCAACCTGACACCACCTCCTGAACCGGAAAACTTAATAGAAACGGCTTCCAGTGGTTGATTCGCTTCATTCCTCACGTTTCCATATACGGTTGCTGTCTGCGCATAACCAAGCAGCGATACGGAAAGAAGAATGGAAAGGAGAATAAGGATTCTGATCATAAGGAGACCAAACGACACTTAGACGTCAATGGTATTTTTGACAGTATTCTTTAATAATTGAATCGTTTGTGCCGGGTTCTCAGCGCTGAAGACGGTATTGCCGGCTACGAGTACATCAGCGCCGGCATTCAGCAGTTCAGGGGCATTGCGGAGATCAACGCCTCCGTCTATCTCAATTTTTGCTTTTGACTTGCTGGTGATAATCAGTTCTTTTAATTGCCGGATTTTCCTGAATGTACCAGGTATGAATTTTTGACCTCCAAAACCCGGATTTACGCTCATCAGGCATACCAGGTCTATCGTTTCAATAACATGCTCTAACTGGGTAACAGGGGTATGCGGATTGATAGCAACACCGGCCAACATTCCCATTTCCTTAATTTGTTGAATCGTGCGATGAAGGTGTGGAGAAGCTTCAATATGAACACTAAGGCTGTCTGCTCCGGCATTCCGGAAATCAGCGATGTATTTTTCCGGTTCGAGAATCATGAGGTGTACATCAAGCGGCTTTTTTGCAACTTTCTTTACCGCTTTTAATACCGGAAAGCCAAAAGTAATGTTAGGAACAAATCGTCCATCCATAACATCACAGTGAATCCAATCGGCGGCACTTCTATTGATCATTTCGATGTCTTCCTGTAATTTGCCAAAATCTGCAGAAAGTATGGATGGGGCAATTATTGCATTCATGCCGCGAATATAACCTGAATTTAGGATACTGCCAGCGCGGAAATGAACATGGACTTCAATAACAAAACAGGCAGTGTAACATAAAATTGTTTGTAGCTTAGCATTTGTTAATCAATACCTGCTCCTGCTGAGACTATTCATTTCTGAAATTCTTGTAACTGTTAATCAACCCGTTTGTAGAGCTGTCGTGTGATTTAACTTCCACATCGGAAACCAGCTCAGGAAGGATCTTGTTTGCAAGTTGCTTCCCTAATTCAACTCCCCATTGATCAAAGCTGAAAATATTCCAGATCACGCCCTGAACAAAAATCTTATGTTCATAGAGCGCAATCAGTTGTCCTAAAGAGAAGGGGGTTATTTGTTTTAATAAGAATGAATTGGAAGGTCTGTTACCCGGAAATACTTTAAACGGCAGTATTGATTCCGGAGTAACTGATTTGCCGGAAGCCGCTTCCCGTTTTACTTCCTCCAAAGTTTTGCCGTTCATTAACGCTTCTGTTTGCGCAAAAAAGTTAGACATCAGAATCAGATGATGATTGCCCAAAGGATTATGACTTAAGGCAGGCGCAATAAAATCGCAGGGAATGATGCGGGTTCCCTGATGGATTAACTGATAAAAAGCATGTTGACCATTAGTACCGGGTTCGCCCCAGACTACCGGACCCGTATGATATTTAATAATGCTTCCCATTCTGTTAACCTGTTTACCATTGCTCTCCATATTAGCTTGTTGCAGGTAAGCCGCAAAGCGGTGCAGATATTGGTCATATGGCAGCACGGCTTCACTTTCCGCTCCATAAAAATTAACATACCATATTCCCAGCAAGGCCATTATTACCGGAACATTCTGTTCGAAGGGGGAATATCTAAAGTGTTCGTCGGCAGCGTGTGCGCCTTTAAGCAACAGCTCAAAATTATCATAGCCAACAGTCAGCGCTATGGATAAGCCGATGCTGCTCCACAGGCTATACCGACCACCAACCCAATCCCAAAATACAAACATGTTTTCAGGTGCAATTCCAAACTTACTAACTTCTTTCTCATTCGTAGAGATTGCTATAAAATGCAACGGTATGCTGTTATTGTCCTTTGCATGTTGCAGAAACCAATCACGGGCAGTATGCGCATTGGTCATTGTCTCTTGGGTGGTAAAAGTCTTCGAGGCAATCAAGAACAATGTTTCATCCGGCGTTATCTTTTTCAGAGTCTCTGCGATATGAGTGCCATCCACATTAGAAACAAAGAAGGTTTCAATACCGTGAGTTCTAAATGGCTTCAGTGCTTCGGTAACCATAACAGGACCAAGGTCACTTCCCCCGATACCTATATTAACAACAGTTCTTATTCTTTTCCCGGAATACCCTTTCCATTCACCATTATGAACCTTTTCGCAAAACAATTTCATATGCAACAGTGCTTTCCTCACTTCAGGCATAACATCAGATCCATTATGCAATACCGGATTTCCTGAAAAGTTTCTCAATGCTGTATGCAATACAGAGCGATGTTCCGTTTCATTGATTTTTTCCCCTGTAAACAGGTCTTCAATCGCCTCTTTTAGATTGCAATCATGTGCAAGTTGAATCAATAACCGCATTGTTTCGGCCGAAACCATATTTTTAGAGTAATCAAAAAGCAAGTCGTTTAACCGGATAGAAAAATCCAGGAAACGATCAGTCCCTGATCTAAACAGATCACGAAGGTGTATGTCCTTCATTTCCAAATAATGCGCTTCAAGCGCCTTCCAGGATTTAGTTTCAATCGGATTAATGTGCGGTAACATAAAGTGATTTGATTTTATCAAAAATAATTAATGCCGGTCAGTTACTGCAAGTCTCCGTCAAAATCAGCGAATCACCCAAGGCTCTTTACTAAAATGGGCACAATTTTTACAATTAGTAAATTTAACTTCAACATTTCTATGAAAGCATACCATACCTGCAGCTTGTTGGTGCCTGTTCTCCTGCTCTTATTTGCAGGGAAGGTTAATTGCCATGGTTCCTGCAGTTGCGACTTTTCAAAAAGTGCATCCTGCATCATGGACTTAGAGAAAGAACCGCAGGGTATTCAGCATCCAAATACACAGGATATAGTGGTTACTGATTCCAGAAAGTCACTAAACCGAAGAATCTGGACCTTTTCTACATCGGATATTTTTTTTCGCAAGGCATTAACGCCATTCGATGTTACCCGGAATGACTATCTGGAAACAGTTCGCCTCCTTCGTCCATATGCCGTTGCTTTTTCTGAAGGCAAAACCAGTGATTGGGCCCGGCAGGTGATCGGCGATACCCTTGTATTCGGAGGTGCGGGTAATGGCTTCAACATTCCAACCTGGGTCCCGTCCGATATATTACAGGGCATGAGTTCGCATCAGTTTTTTATTGATGGAAAATCATATGATTTTTTTAATGCTTATGTCAAGCTCATTCATGATTTACCTGCCAGAGGATATATACTGGGAAATATTATGACAGGAACCTGTAAAGAAGTCATTTGGATGATTAAGAGGGCGCACCCTGAATTTGTACAGTTAGGTTTGGAGCAAATGCGGGGCGAAGCGTTTACCAAATACTGGAACAGGGATCCTTCTCGGTATAAGAAAAAATTTAACCTTTGGGCAGACTCCATCCGGATGGTATATCCGGACGTAAAAATTATTGCGGATATACCTCCATCTCATTCAAACAATACCATAGATCAGGCCTGGATTAAAGAACTTCAGTCGGGCCTGAAGGCTGATGGCGTAAGAGATTATTGGCATTTACATTGGATGAGCAAAGGCCAATTCAATGGTAACTATGCGAATGACAAAGTTATTATGGAAGGCATTTTTAACACCACACTGCCTGCGCTTATTGAGAAGAACAGGCGACTTTTTCCGGATAAGCAATTGATTGTAGACCAATGGAGCGTGTCTTTAACAGGCGACGGCGGAAGAAATCCTTACAAAAGAACTTTTTTCGGAACGAGTTATATACCACGTATGGCTGAGTTTATGATCTCTTATAACCGGGACCATGACAATATCATCTCCTCGGCAAAATATGAAAATCTGAAACAGCTGATTGGCAACAAAGGCATGAAAAGTATGGAATTTGAAGTAACCAGAATCATTGCAAACCTCTTTTCTGAGCCAGCAACGGTACTCTACATTAAGAATGAACCGTCCGGTACCAGAATGTTCGGAGTGAAGGCCGGAAATCAATACAAGCTGATACTGCTGAATGACCAGGAGCGCGCGGTGCAGTTGCCAAAACAAATTAATTTTGATGGACGGCTTTTAACATTAAACATAGTTGAAGCGTTGAGCAGCCCAGGTCCAACTTCAACTGAATGGTCTCTTTATTCAACCACTGGTACCATAAGCGGTTATTCCATAGTTTATCTTACTGCTCAATAAGTAATCCCGAAGGGTGCAAGCGACTATTGCTTTGCGGGAATATTATTCAACAACTTCATACTGAAGCTCACTTAACCTTTTGTAAAGCCCACTATCCGTGTTCATTAATGTTTCATGCGTGCCCGCTTCTACAACGGTTCCTTTGTCCAGCACAATAATTTTGTCGGCATTGCGGATGGTAGACAGCCGGTGTGCAATCACAAATGAGGTTCTGTTCTTCATCAGGTTATCCAGGGCTTCCTGAACCTGCATTTCACTTTCACTGTCAAGTGAGCTTGTGGCCTCATCTAAAATCAGGATGGCAGGATTCTTCAGAATTGCTCTTGCAATGGCAATGCGTTGCCTTTGTCCGCCTGACAACTTCACACCTCGCTCACCAACTATTGTGTTGTATTTCTCAGGAAAGCGATTTATAAATTCATCTGCATTTGCTTTAATTGCTGCATCAATTATTTCCGCTTCCGTGGCATTAAACTTTCCATATGCAATATTTTCGCGTATGCTGCCTCCAAACAATATGATGTCCTGCGGCACAAATGCCATTTGCTTTCTTAACTGGCTTAGCGGAAAATCAGTCGCAAGCCTTCCATCAAACAACAGCTTTCCGCTGTCCGGTTCATAAAATCGCAACAAAAGGGATGCAATGGTGCTTTTGCCTGCACCGCTTGGCCCTACTAATGCAATTTGTTCGCCAGCCTGCGCTTCCAGACTAACCTGCCGGAGTACGTTAACATCTGTCCTTGAAGGATAGCTAAATGCGATTGATACCATTTCCACATTTCCTTGCAGGCGATATTGCGGATCTACCGGTGCATTGTCAAGCGCTACCAATTCTCCTTCTGCCCGGAGTATTTCCCGCACGCTTTGTGTGGCACCTAATGTTTTCTGCAACTGGCTGAACATATCCGCAAAACCGGCAAAAGTGCCGCCTACGAAGACGGAAAAAATAACAAACATGGTCAATAGCCCTGTTGTCAGTTCACCGGTCTGAATCATGCCTGCACCTACCCACATCACAAATGCAATAGTGCCAAACACACTGAATATCATAAAAGAAATAAAAGCTCCTCTGAAGCGGGCATTTCGAATTGCCGTATCAACTACTGAATAGATACTCTTAGTGTAGCGGGAAATTTCAAAGAATTCACTGGTAAATGACTTCACAATAGAGATGCCCTGGAATGTTTCCTGGACAATTGTTCCGCTTTCGGCCAGCTGATCCTGCGCCTTTTTGGACATTTTGCGAATTCTTACACCAAAAAAAACCGCCAGGACTGCAATTACGGGTACAACGGCCAGCATTACAAAGGCAAGTTTTGCGCTAATCCAAAAAATAAAAATCAACCCGATAATCAGTGTGAAAATACCTCTTAAAAACTCAGCCAGGGTAAATGACAGGGCGTCCTGGATCTGGGCCAGGTCGGCTGAAATGCGGCTACTTAATTCGCCTACTCTTTTTTCGGTAAAAAAAACCATGGGCATACTCAGCAGCTTTTTATATACATCTCCCCGCATATCTGCCAGGGACCTTTCCCCGACTTCGGTCAGGAGATAAACACGCATAAATGAAAAGACCATCTGAACAGAGAGTTGAATAAAGATCAGCAAAATGATCGTGTTCAGGTTCCAGGTTATTTCATTTTCGCCGATACCAAGATTATTAAATACCCCCCCGCTGCTGACCGGTTCACCAATCGTGCCGGCATGCTGAGATGCGGCATCTATCATCTTACCTATCAGAAATGGGAAAATACTCGTAGAGAATGCTGAAAGTGCAATAAATAATAAGCCGAGTATAAACTTCCACCTGTAAGGCTTTAAGTAGCTAAACAGGTGTAATGCTTCGCTTAATGTTTCTCTGTTAATCTTCGCCTTCGATGGTTCAGTTTTCAATTGCCTGTATGTAAGGGTGTACCTATTATTATACGTTTTGGAATGCTGCCAACAAAGTTACGTTCTTTCGACAGGGACGGAAATAAGATGACTATATTTTTGCAAGAGGTAACAAAGGCACGTTCAGAAAATCAAGTTTGCACTTTATAGCGTAACGCCTAATTCAGCTACAGGTTTGCCAGGCGGGTGAATCAGGGCAGCCTGCCTATTTCAGACTATTAAAAAAAACATCCATTGCGGACAGGCAATGGATGTTGCATATTTGTTATTTGTTAAGCCCGGGAACTAACCTAAATAAGTTCTCAGTGTCCTGGCAGACTTCAATTTACGCAGCCTGCGAATCGCTTTTTCTTTGATCTGCCTGACGCGTTCGCGGGTCAATCCGAATCGCTGGCCAATCTCGTCGAGATTCATAGGCAATTCGCCATTTACACCAAAGAAGCAACTTACAATATCCGCATCGCGCTTATTCATTGTTGAAAGTACCCTGTTGATATCCTTTTTCAAAGATTCCTTTGCAAGATCTTCATCAACGGGTTTTGAATCCGAATCCTGATAAAACTCAATCATGGTGCCTTCTTCATTCTCTTTGATCGGCGCATCCATCGACAAATGTTTTCCTGCTCCTTTCATCATCTCCGTTATCTCTTTGGCAGTGACATTCATAATTTCAGCAAGTTCATCATGACTGGGTTCCCTTTCATGCTGCTGCTCGAAGTGGATCATGATTTTATTGAGCTTACTAAGAGAACCAACTTTGTTTAATGGCAAGCGAACCATTCGAGACTGCTCAACCAATGCCTGCAGTATTGACTGTCGTATCCACCAAACGGCATAGGAAATAAATTTAAACCCTTTTGATTCATCAAATCGCTGCGCGGCTTTAATAAGGCCAATGTTACCTTCATTAATCAGGTCGCTTAACGATAAACCCTGATGTTGGTATTGTTTTGCAACGGAAACCACAAAACGCAGGTTTGCCTTTGTCATTTTCTCCAAAGCTTCCTGATCGCCGGTACGAATTTTTCTTGCCAACGAAACTTCTTCCTCCGGTGTGATAAGACTCATTTTGCCGATTTCCTGAAGATATTTTTCCAGGGAGTCGTTATCACGGGCAGTTATTTGCTGGGTAATTTTAAGTTGTCTCATTAAACATTATTTTAGACAGTTGAAATACGCCAAAGAATGACTTTTAGTTCTTAAGGGTTTTAGTTTTTTACAGTTGAATGACTTAAACTGACACAAAAAAGGCGCCATAGTTTAAGAATTCTAAAGAATTACTTAAATGTGACAATTGAAAAAAGCTCTGTTAGAACTAAAGAGACAACAAGACATCTACTGTCTCATAAATGTTGCAGCAGGAATAACCGGTATATAAACAAACAGGCATCCATGGATCTGGGTGCCTGTTGGAATATCTGAAAAAATTTGTTTAGCCCTGATAATGAACTAATTAGATGAGGACATGTCGGCCAGTGCTTTGCTTGAGAGCTTGAACTTGCCGGTTTTTTTGTCCACATCCAGCAATTTCACTTTAATAATATCGCCCACACTCATCACTCCTTCCAAAGATTCAAGCCTTTTATTAGATACCTCAGAAATGTGCAAAAGACCTTCCTTTCCGGGTAAAAACTCTACGAAGGCGCCGTATGGCATAATTGATTTTACTTTGGCGTCATAAACTTCTCCGGGTTGCGGTACTGCAATTATTCCCCTGATACGTGAAAGGGCTTTGTCAATCGATTCCTTATTAGCAGAAGAAATAAGCACTTCACCCTCATCCCCTACTTCTGAAATGTTAATGGTGGTACCGGTTTCTCTTTGCATCTCCTGAATTACTTTGCCTCCAGGGCCAATAACTGCACCAATAAATTCCCTTGGGATCATGATTTTGATTATGCGTGGCGCATGGGGCTTATAATCGGCACGCGGAACCCCGATGGTTTGATTCAAAATATTCAAGATATGCAATCTGCCTTGTCTGGCCTGTTCCAGTGCCTTAAACATCGTTTCAAAACTCAAACCCTGCACTTTTATATCCATCTGACAGCCACAAATCCCCTTTGAAGTACCGGTAACTTTAAAATCCATATCACCCAGGTGATCTTCATCGCCCAATATATCTGAAAGAATAGCAATTTTACCGTCTTCCCTTGTAATCAAACCCATAGCAATACCAGAAACATGACTTTTCATTTTCAAGCCAGCATCAAAAAGGGCAAGAGACCCGGCACATACAGTTGCCATTGACGAGGATCCATTCGATTCCAGAATATCGGACACTACCCGTATCGTATATGGATTGTCATCTCCGGCCGGAAGCACATTTTTAAGCGACCTCATTGCAAGGTTTCCGTGACCGACTTCACGCCTGCCCGGCCCGCGATTTGGCTTAACCTCTCCTGTAGAGAAAGGGGGGAAATTATAGTGAAGTATAAATTTTGTATACACCAGTTCCATTGCCTTATCCAGCATCAATTCATCCAGTTTGGTACCAAGAGTTACTGTTGTAAGGGATTGCGTTTCACCGCGTGTGAAAACCGCTGAACCATGCGCAGAAGGCAAATAGTCTATTTCTGTCCAAATTGGACGAACTTCATCCGTTTTTCTACCATCCAACCGAATACCTTCATCAAGAATCAGATTACGGATGACATCATACTCGAGGTCGTTGTAGTACTTTTTTGCCAATTTAACATCAGCTTCATTCTCCCAGTCAGCCACTAAGGCATTAAGTTCCTCTTTAATTGCAGAAAATCCCAGTTTACGTTCTGCTTTCGCAGCTCCAGATTTTGCAACCTGATACACTTTATCCTTAAATGCTCCATAAATTTTATCCTTAATTTCCTGACTATGAGGCGCTTTTTCATATTCACGAAATGGTTTCTTGCCTCCACAAAGTGCTGCCAGGTCTAACTGTGCCCGACATTGCATCTTTATTGCTTCATGCCCTATCCGGATGGCATCGAGTAAATCGGCCTCAGCCACTTCTTTCGCTTCTCCTTCAACCATTACGATACTTGTTGAAGACCCGGCTACTATAATGTCTAAATCAGATTTGTCAATATCTTGCTTTGAAGGATTCACAATATACTTCCCTTCAATCCTGCAGACTCTGACTTCAGAAATAGGTCCGTTAAAAGGTATGTTTGAAACCGTTAGTGCCGCTGAAGCTGCAAGTGCCGCCAATGAATCGGGCATGATTGTCTGGTCGGCAGAAATCAGAGAGATAATCACCTGAGTATCACAAAGATAATCTTCCGGAAATAAAGGTCTTAAAGCCCGGTCAACCAGGCGACTAATAAGAATCTCATAATCAGAAAGCCGCGCTTCGCGCCTGAAGAATCCACCCGGGATTCTACCGGCGGAGGCAAATTTTTCCTGGTAGTCTACGGACAATGGAAAGAAATCCTGACCTTCCTTAACTTCCTCTTTGGAAACCACCGTTGCAAGGATCATACAATTTCCCTGGCGCACTAATGCCGACCCGTCGGCCTGCGTGGCCAGTTTTCCAGTTTCAATGGTAATTGGCTTACCATCGCCAAGATCAAAGGTTTTGCTGATTGCAATTTTACTCATATTGATAAGTGTATTTTTTTTTTAAAGAAGCGGCAGAAAAAATTCAGATGAAATCAGGAATACGATAACAACCTGCTTCTTAAAGGGGGGTTAAAAACTGAAAGTGCCTCCGGCAATAGGGAAAGAAGTAAATGGATTACTTACGCAGGTTGAGCTTTTCAATAAGTTTCCGGTAAGAAGTCAGATTGGTTTCCTGTAAGTATTTCAACAGCCGTTTGCGCTGACCAACCAATTTTAACAGTGAGCGGGAAGAATTATAGTCTTTTTTTTGACTGTCGAGGTGGCTTGAAATATGATTGATTCGTTCAGTCAGCATGGCAACCTGAGCTTCAGCAGAACCGGTATTTTTCTCTGAACCGCCGAAACTTTTAATAATTTCTACTTTTCTTTCTTTAGTTAATTCCATTTGAATTCCTTCGTTTATCTGATTTTTTGACGGCGCAAATATATGGTTTTTTATTTACGGTGCTGCACTTATCTGAACTTTGCTATTGTGCCCAATTTTCTAACTGCGCCATCACCTGCCCGGTAAACTGCCCCGGCCAAATCCTGAGAAAAATTACGTAAGCTGGTTATTTTGGTTGCAGCAGCATATTCATAACATCAGCCAGTTTATCTTTCAGTTCCTTCCTGTCAACAATAAAATCGAGAAATCCATGTTCGAGCAGGAATTCAGATCTTTGAAATCCCTTCGGCAGATCTTTCTTAATGGTTTCTTTAATAACTCTTGGACCTGCAAAGCCAATCAGGGCTTCCGGCTCGGCAATATTCAGGTCGCCGAGCATGGCAAATGAAGCGGTAACTCCACCAGTGGTGGGGTCAGTCATCAGGGAAATATAAGGGAGCCTGGCTTCAGACAGCCTGGTTAGATTTGCGGCCGTTTTTGCAAGTTGCATTAAAGAAAAAGCGGCTTCCATCATCCGGGCGCCTCCTGATTTGGAAATGATAAGAAGTGTAGACTTGGTCTTAATGCAATGGTTAATAGCCAATGCGATACGTTCACCCACCACGCTTCCCATTGAACCGCCTATAAAGTTAAAATTCATACAGGCACAAACCAGCTTATGCCCATGCACCAATCCGGATGCTACCGAAATTGCTTCTGAAACATTGACATTTTTTGCCGCATCATTAAGTCTGTCCTGATAACTTTTCAAGTCTTTGAATCCTAAAAAATCCGTCGGGCGCAGATCTTCAAAAAGCGGCTTGTATGCATTATCATCAAAAAGAATCCCGAAGTATTCAACGGAATTAATTCGCGGATGGTAATTGCAATTAGTGCATACATACTTATTCTCTTTCAAATCGGCAGTAGGGATAGTTTTTTTGCAGGAAGGGCATTTCCACCAAAGGCCTTCCGGCACCTCTAACTTTTCCTCAGTAGTGGTGGTAATACCTTCCTTACTTCTTTTAAACCATGCCATAATTGAGACGTTAATGTTTTGCTTACCTGGTTTAAGCCTGTTTTAAAGAAACCGCTCACCTGCCAGTAATTACGCGCTTCCGGCTGCCCAACTTATGCGAGGTCAATTTTCTTTTCCAGATAAACATCCTGAATCATATTCAGCAATTCCACTCCATCCTTCATAGGTTTCTGAAAAGCTTTACGTCCGCTTATGAGGCCATGCCCTCCTGCTCTCTTATTTACAATTGCAGTTGCCACAGCTTCAGCCATATCAGACGCCCCTTTGGATTCTCCTCCGGAATTGATCAGACCTATTCTTCCCATGTAGCAATTGGCAACCTGGTAACGGCAAAGGTCTATCGGATGGTCAGTTGTAAGTTCGCGATAAACTTTAGGATGTGTTTTGCCAAATTTCAGCGCTTCATATCCTCCATTATTGGTAGGAAGTTTTTGTTTGATGATATCAGCCTGAATGGTAACACCCAAGTGGTTGGCCTGCCCGGTAAGATCTGCTGCGGTATGATAATCCGTACCATCCTTTTTAAATCCGGAGTTACGCAGGTAACACCATAAAATGGTAGCCATTCCCAGTTCATGAGCATACTCAAATGCCTGAGAAACTTCCTGCAATTGCCTTGTGGACTCTTCACTTCCAAAGTAAATGGTTGCACCAACAGCTACTGCTCCCATATTCCAGGCGTCCTGAATGGTGCCAAACATAATCTGATCAAATTTATTCGGGTAGGATAAAAACTCATTGTGGTTGATTTTAACTATAAATGGTATCTTATGCGCATACTTTCTTGATACCATTCCCAGCACACCATAAGTAGAGGCCACCGCATTACATCCCCCATCGATGGCGAGTTTTATGATGTTTTCCGGATCGAAGTAAATCGGGTTGGGAGCGAAAGAAGCTCCTGCACTGTGCTCAATTCCCTGATCAACCGGTAGTATGGATACATAACCTGAACCGGCAAGGCGGCCGGATCCATAGATAGCCTGCAGGCTTCGCATTACCTGATTGTTCCTGTTTGAGTTTGCAAAAATTCGATCAATAAAGTCAGGGCCCGGAGCATGCAGGGACTGTTTATCTACTGTTCCGCTGATGTGATTAAGCAGGTATTCTGCTTTGTCTTCGAGTAATGAGGTTATCTTACTAAGCGACATAGGGTAATGGTTTTTAGAGTTATTTCTGCGCGCAAATATAACAAAGTTCGGTTGCGTTGACCTTGTCTTCCTGCTGATATACCTGACGAGCCAATCAGGGATTTACTGCAACTTCATCTTTTTGAGCAGTCTTTGGGTAGATGCGCCTAAAAAAATCACCATTGATTTCGTAATTCCTGAAAGTAAGCTGCTGATTCTAACAGCCTGTTACCATACCATGAAAATAATTGTCCATCAACCAGCATTACTTTTGCTGATGGCATTTCCTGTTGCAATTCCCGCACGTGAATTTCCGTGAAAGGAAATGGTTCGGTTGAAAGCAGCACATACTCCGGCTTTCTGCTTATAAGGTCATTCATCGTTATCTCCGGATAGCGGGCAAGGTCATTCAATACATTATTAAACCCTGCTATCTCCAGCATTGTATTTATAAACGTGTTATTGGCGGCGGCCATAAATGGCTTTTTCCAGATGAGGTATACTGCTTTCTTTTTTGACTGAGGCGGGCGCAACTTCTCAAAGCGAGATTTTATTTCCGCAGTGAGCTGCGTTGCTTCCGATTGTCGCATGGTAAGCACACCAATTGATTCGATCATTCCATAGGCATCTTCCAGTGTTTGGATGTCACTGATCCATACCGGAAGTTCCTGCATCAGTTTATAGAGTTGACCAGCCTCATTTTCCTCTTTATTAGCAATGATCAGATCAGGCATCAAAGCGCTGATTTTGCCGAGATCAAGATTCTTTGTGCCACCCACCTTGGTTTTGACGGCGCAGGCTAGCTTTGGATGGACACAGAATTTTGTTATGCCAACAATTTTATCATGCAGGCCCAGTGAAAAAAGCAATTCAGTTTGGGAGGGCACCAAAGACACTATGCGCTCCGGCATATGTGGCAGCAATACCACGCGATTCATTTGATCTTTAAAACGCAAAACAGCCACGATGTTTCAGAAGATTCTACCGTATGTTCAACGAAAATTGCACCATCATTACTTCGACAAGACTCTGATGATGTCGGACTTAGTAACAATGTGAAGTCTATTCAGGCTATCATGTGTTATTACTGCAGGCACTTCTTTGCTTATCATGCTGCTTAATTTTTCAATAGTGGTATCTGCAGGAACAACCGGAAATGGCTTTTCCATAACTTCTTTTACAGCGTGGTTTTTCAATCCCGCATCGCCCATTAGTTTCAGGAGCAAGCCGGTTTCGCTTATAGACCCAATCATATTGCCTTCTTCCATGACTGGCATCTGATCGATGTTGTGAATATTCATTTTCTGAACTGCATCCGCAATTAACTGAGAACCTTCTATTGATTGGAGCTGCGATCCAGTTCTTGATTCAATAATATCGCGTATGGATTTAACAGAGAGCCATCCACGATCACGCATCCATTCATCATTATAGATTTTCCCTACATAACGGCTGCCGTGGTCAGGAAAAATAACAACAACGACATCGTCCTTTTTCAAACTCTGTTTCATTTGCAATAATCCTGCTACTGCGGATCCACAGGAGTATCCGACAAATATGCCTTCTTTACGGGTTATTTCGCGGGCCATCAGCGCAGCATCTTTATCGGTTACTTTTTCAAAATGATTAATCAGGCTGAAATCGTAATTCTGAGGCACAATATCTTCCCCGATACCTTCCGTGATATAAGGATATATTTCCTTTTGATCTGTTTTCCCGGTTTCATGATAGGCTTTAAGCGTTGACCCAAATGTGTCTATAGCCCAAATCCTGATAGCCGGATTCATTTCTTTAAGATATTGAGCGCAACCTGTAATGGTACCTCCGGTTCCAGCACCCGCCACCAGGTGGGTTATTTTACCGTCTGTCTGATTCCATATTTCCGGACCTGTTGTTTCATAATGTGCCTGCCTGTTGTTTAGATTGTCGTATTGATTCGGATACCAGGAGTTAGGTGTTTCTTCTGAAAGTCTTTTTGATACTGAATAATAGGAACGGGGATCTTCCGGGTCAACATTCGTAGGACAAACAATAACCTCGGCCCCAACAGCTTTCAGTATATCTGCTTTTTCTTTAGACTGCTTATCTGTGGTGGTAAAGATGCACTTATATCCTTTTGCAATGGCCGCGAGCGCCAGGCCCATACCCGTGTTGCCGGAAGTCCCTTCGATAATTGTTCCCCCCGGCTTTAGCAATCCCTTTTTTTCGGCTTCTTCAATCATTTTCAAACCAATCCGGTCTTTGATTGAGTTGCCCGGATTAAAGGATTCTACCTTGGCAAGCACCGTTGCATTAATGCCTTTGGTTACTACATTTAATCGCACCATTGGCGTATTTCCAATGGTTTCAGTGATGTGGTTATAATACATAGCGCAAAGATAGTCTTGTAATACTATTTAAGAAAAGTGCTTCGACCTTTCCGGGAGGGCAGTTCTAATCTGAATTACCTGGAACGGCACAAAGCGGTGACTGTGCTATAACTTAACAGCATAGTGTCTTCAGCAGGTGTGTACGACCATACGTTCATCTTGTCAAGAAATGGTTCGTGGGCTAAATTGCTAAATTGCTAAATGGTTAAATGGTTAAATGGTTAAATTGCTGGGGC
>CAZGBP010000060.1:0-21526 GCA_964524035.1 uncultured Bifidobacteriaceae bacterium | reverse complement strand
TGAATTGGGTGTTCGACAATTCGTTCATCTTGTTATGCAATGGTTGGTGGGTTAAATAGCTAAATAGCTAAATGGCTAAATGGTTAAATTGCTGCGGCGAAGCAGATCAGTTGCTATTCTGTTTTCACTACGTTACCTCACTCAGTTACTTAATTGTCCCAATAGTTTATATCCAATTTTTCGTACACCTGATGAATTAACTGGATGTGAAGACTTATATTGGAATGCAGTTCTCAATCATTCCGCTCTTTTCATGCACCGGCACAATTGGGACTGGCAACGATTGGGGAGCAATCATTGGTTTTTGGTTTGGATTAGAGGCACCTATACCTATTGATAACCGGTAAGATCAGAAAATCTGCTGACTGCAGCATATTCCGTTTAGCGGTTGGTGTGTATATAAAACCGGGGATTTTCTAAAAAAATTAATTTGTTTCAGGTTCCACCACATCATGAAGTAAAGCAGGTGTCTATTTCACGATTGCTGCAATTATTGCCGGATCAAAGGGTTCAACCTTCGATTTAAAATGACAGATGTACCTGCCATCTTCATCAATCAGGTATTTATTGAAGTTCCAACTCACCTCACTGTCTTCTACGCCATTGAGCTTTTTTTCAGTCAGCCATTGATAGATCGGGGCTTTATCTTTTCCCTTTACTGAAATTTTTTGTGTTAACGGAAAACTGATTTCATACTTTGAAGAACAGAATTGCAGAATTTCTTCATTCGAGCCGGGTTCCTGCCCCATGAAATCATTCGACGGAAAACCAATTACCACCAACTGGTCTTTATATTGACGGTATAATTTTTCCAGGTCTGCATACTGAGGTGTATATCCGCACTCAGATGCGACATTCACGATCAGAATCTTTTTACCTTTGAACGTTGCCATGTCTATAATACTCCCATCAATGGCAGTCAGTTTATAGTCATAGATGGAAGAAGAAAGAGGTTCCTGTGAAGAAATGAACGATAGTAGCATAAGCAGATGAAATGAAATCATACGTGAATCAGGTGATGGTTTGGAGGGTATTCAGGAAGAACAGTGACAACATAACCCATTTTTCGTAAAAAAGTTTAGAATCATGCGGGTTGCGGTATACAGGAAGGAACATTTTAATGCGGCACATCGTCTTTATCGTAAGGATTGGGATGATCAAAAGAATGCAGAGGTATTCGGGTTATGCAGCAATCCCCTCTACCATGGCCACAACTATGATTTGATCGTAAAGGTAACCGGTGAGGTGGATCCTGAAACGGGTTATGTGCTGGATCTGAAGATTCTTAAGGAAATTATTGGGGAAGAGGTGCTTGAAAAGTTTGACCATCGTAACCTGAATGAAGACACAGAAGAATTCCGCGACCTTAACCCGACTGCAGAGCATATTGTATGGGTGATTTATGAAAAAATCCGTAAGCGGCTCGATGATAAGTTTGATTTATCGGTGAGGCTGTATGAGACAGAGCGGAATTTTGTGGAATATCCGGCCTAGTTGAGTTTGACAGGCAGTAATTCATGGAAATAATCAACCTCGTTGCAGATTGGTAAAGACGGTTAAAAATCAGAAATGATTGCTATGAAGAAGTATTTATGGGCTACCTTGTTTTCTCTGATGCCGCTTTTCACTTTTTCACAAAGTGCGGCATCAGCGGAAAGGGCTGTTTCCATAGCTGATTCCGTGATCATCATGATGGGGGGACAAAGCAGCTGGGAAGAGGTTCATTACCTGCGTTGGGATTTTTTTGGACGACGAACTTTGTATTGGGATAAATGGACCGGCGATGTGCGTATTGAAATTCCAGCCCAAAAATTAATCATCCTCACCAACATTACCACGAAGCAGGGGCATGTTTACCGGCATGGCAATGAGCTGTTACAGCCTGACAGTATTGCTTATTTTATGGAGCGCGGGTATAGGATATGGGCAAATGACAGTTACTGGCTCATCATGCCATTCAAACTCCGTGATCCGGGTGTTCAGCTTGATTACCTTGGATATACCCGTGATGCTTCCGGATTACATTGCCTGAAACTGGAAATTACTTTTAACGCAGTGGGTGTAACACCGGAAAATAAATACCATGTGTATGTTGATCCCAAAAGCTACCTCGTTACCCAATGGGATTATTTTGAAAAATATACCGATGAGCATCCTGCTATCAGTAATCCCTGGAAGAACTACCGATGGTATGGAAAGATATTGCTTTCTGATGACCGGGGGCCAGAGGAAGGTATTCTGGCAAACATTGCCGTTACGGATCAGGTGCGTGAAGGATTATTTACACGGCCTTAAAAAAAATGTAATGCCAATAGCGGGGCGTTGACATCCGGGTTCCTTACCGGGCCACAATTAGTTTTTCAGTATAGGTTAGATTTCCTTTATTCAAGGTAACTACATAGAAACCGGGTTGCCAATCTTCACAATCAATTACCAGGTTCATGATATCTGCCTGCAGTATATTTTTGTGAAACAAAGTCGTTCCGATAGCATTGCTGATCGTAACTGTAATATCTTCTTTGTTACCGGCTTCATTGAAACTCAATAAAAAGTGAGAATCAGCCGGGCTTGGCCACACCCGGAGTATCCTGTCATTTATGTTTTCATTTTCATCACCATTACTAAAGTCTTTTTGCGGGTTAGAGAGGTTACAATTGATAGCTACCGGATTATAGTCATTTACAGCAGTCCGGATACTGTCCAATATAACCCGGTACGATTGGATGAGGGAGCTGAATGATCCACTGTTGATCAGGTTAACATCTTCTGCAGGGTCATTAATCAGGTCATAGAACTCTTCAACAACACTCGTGCAGTAATGCTTCACGTACTTGTATTGAGCAGAACGGACAGCACGGATGGAGGGTGCCCCGTCTTCCCCGGCATATTGATAAAAAAAGTACTTTCTTGAAATTTCGCCATCAGCAAGTTTTTTGATAGAGATACCATCCATTGTAACCGGATTAGTAATGCCCGCTGCTTCAAGCATGGTAGGAGCAATGTCAATATTGGCAACCATCTTGTCAGCATAAACGCTCCCGGCTTCAAACCACGACGGGAACCGGATAAATAATGGGATACGGATAGATTCTTCCTGGGCTATCTGCTTCGCTTCCAGCTTATGTTCTCCCCGCAGAAATCCATTGTCGGAGGTAAAAATGATCATCGTGCTGTCCAGGATATTGTGTTGTTCCAGCCAGTTCATCACGGTAGTTACATTATCTTCCACACCGGCAATAGCCTGGAATTCAAGCAAAGTCAACGAATCCGTTTCTTCCGGTGTGAAATTCCAATTATGCGTATCATAAAAATAGGAAGGGAAGTTAACCGTGTACTTGGCAAAATTGGACGGGAACGGCATACTTTCAGACGTATACAAGCTCAGGTCGGAAGTACGCGGTACGTTTGGACCATGAGGTACCCGTGTAAAAAACATCAACATAAAAGGATCACCCGCCGGCACACTGTTTAGGAAATCGAGTGCCATTTCTTCATATACATCCGTAATGTGGCCCTGAATAATAGTATCAGGCCCATTGTTGATGTTGTAATTCGCATTGATGAATATGTTTCCGTCACTTGTAGCCCAATAGTTAAATCCAACCGGCTTGCCTTGCAATTGTCCGTACTTGCCTACAAAACCTGTGTAATAACCACTGTCTTTGAGTATTTGTTGAACCAGCGGCAGGTTATCATCCATTCTTGTATCGTTATCCAAAGCACCATGATGGTGTGCATATAAACCCGTGTAAATGGAGACCCGGCTGGGGGCGCATTGTGAGGTGGTGGGAAACGTATAGCTAAAATTAGCTCCTTCATTGGCAATTCTGTTGATAGAAGGTGTCTGAAACCAGGCGGGCCCCCCGGTGGGCTGGTAATTGTCAAACCTCCCATCATCGAGCATGAAAATAATAAAATTGGGCTTGCTGACACTGGCAGGTGGCGGTGTATGGGTAATAAAAGTATTAGCAGGTTCTGTCCACTTCGAATTCTTTGTATCGCAATTACTTTGCACACTTACATCATACGACGTATTTTCTGCGAGGCCGGTAAACACATGCGAAGTGGCTGTGGTAGTGGGGAGATTGGTCCAGTTGCTACTGGAGCTAAGTTTATACCGCACTTTAAAAACAGTGGACCCGCATCGTGGCAACCAGGAAAAAGTAGCGCCTTGTTCATTGATATTGCTGATGGTAGGCGATAAGGGAGCAGAACACTCTAAGGTAGTCTTCTTTACCTGTTTCCATCCGTTATTGGTATTGTTGGCGCAGTATGAAGCCACAGCAAAAGTATATGACTTGGCGGGCAATAAGCCGGTAAACTGAAAAGACGTAGTTGTAATGTTATTGGGTAATAATATGAATGAGCCTCCATCTTCCTTATACTTTACCATATAATAAGCCGCACCGGCCACCGGATTCCAGGAAACCGTTGCATTGCAACTGTAAACTTCATCCACCTTCACATTGGTAGGCTTCGGTAAAGCACATTGCGCAAATGATTGGTCAGCCGATAACAGTATCAGGATAAGAAGGGTAAAAGAAAGTTTCATGCGAAATAAAATTTTAGGCGATTACAACATGTTTTGACTGAAAGGAGGCACCTGACTTGCCTAGGATCATTCAAAGAATTTTATCTTGTGTTTTAACCATTGGTTCTTGTTCAATAGTAAACGGGAATTATAGGTTTACTGCATGCTACTTGCCATTCATTTTGTCAAAATTCATGAAGGTAAAAACTGTAGCAGTCTGTAAATCAGACAACTTTTCCAACCTACAATTCGGAAGAATGGTCATCCGAATTAAACGGAAGGAAATATGCCCGCAAACCGTGACAATTATTTAAAGCACCTCAAGATGCTTCCGCTACAAAAGCATGCTTAAGCATGATGGAAAGCACTCATCAATTTATGCTTCCCAGGCAATCATTTAAACTTAGCAGTCATAAAAATGTTTCAACAAAAGCAATTTTCAAAGTAATTTTTAAATATAATTTGAAGATCTCAAAAACTTTCTTTCCTAAAATTGATGAATTACGAAAAATTTTATTATAGAAAGTGTAAGAATCATGTGCGATTTGATATTTTTTAAGAATTATACAGGTAAGTCAGGCGACGAACCAAATGATTTTTTAGGATGCGTAAGGGAACCTGATGACTGATTTAGCGGCCACATTGTTTCGTGCCCACAAGAAAAATGAATAATTCATAAGCTGCCTGCACGCGTTAAAAGGCCGGTGCAGGGTATGGTTTATGGGTTTGGAAGAACAGGCCATTCACCCACTATAATTTTGTCTTCGGCCTTAACAGGACACGTTTTTGCAGGTATGTGCAGTACTTATTTGTAAACGGCCTGCAGATCGGTCAAATTGAAATATCTTCGCTGCTCAATGTTGATGTTGAAGCAAGTATCCGTTTTGTCTGCATGGCTGCAGAGAACCTTTCTGATCGGGTGTATTGCACTCCTGCCGTTACAAGCCTGCAATGAAAGCAGCGCGCACCAGGAAGCTGTGAAGTTTGCATGGGAGCATCCGGGCACATTATCGGCTGAAGATGCATTGCTGGCTCACCGCATTGATACCTTTTTTCAACGGAAAGTGAAAATGGCAGGGCTCAATGGTGCAGTTTTAGTAGCGCATCAGGGAAAAGTGATCTACCGTAAAAATTTTGGCTTCAGCAATTACCAGAAAAGGACCTCGCTTACCGACAGTGCCACCTTTCAGCTGGCCTCTGTTTCCAAACCATTTACGGCTACAGCGGTGTTGATCCTGCACCAAAACCACAAATTGAATATTGACGATCGGGTAACCGCGTATCTTCCGGACTTCCCCTATGACAGTATAACGATCCGGCATTTGCTAAACCACCGGTCCGGATTGCCAAATTATATCTATCTGTTTGATACTATGAAACAGCAACCTGACCGCTACATTACCAACGCAGAGGTTGTACAGTATTACATAGAGCATAAACCGGCGCTGCAGGCCACACCCGGACACAGGTTTCAATATTGCAACACGAATTACGCATTGCTTGCATACCTCGTTGAAGTGGTGAGTGGTGAACCCTTTGCTGATTTCTTAAAGAGAGCGGTTTTTAATCCGGCGCATATGTTTCATTCCTATGTAAGAACATTGTCTGACACAATCGTCCCTGATTTTCAGACACATGGTTATATAGGCAGCAAATGGCAACCTGTGGCGGAGGTGCCATATGACGGTGTTGCCGGTGACAAAGGAATATTTACCACTGCCTGGGACCTTTACCTGTTTGACCAGGCACTGAATCACGGCCTTTTGTTAGACAGCAGTTTGTTGAATGAGGCTTATAAGGGATACAGCTTTGAAAAGCCGGGGCAAAAAAACTATGGCCTGGGCTGGCGGTTAAAGGAGTTTGCAGGCGATTCCCGTATTGTTTACCATAATGGATGGTGGCGTGGGTATAACACGCTTTTTGTCAGAAACCCGGAGCAGGGCACCTGTATTATTGTATTGTCAAATAAACTGAATCGAAACGTGTACGATATCGCGCCGCTGTATGAAATGTTGGGCCTTGGCACCGGGATGAAGGAGCAGGAGCCGGAGTAAATGGAAGTTTGCATATTGAATTTTAAATATACAAAACTGTAGAATGATGTACGGTAAGTGCTAATCCGGATTCAGCGGCTATCACTATCCGGTCTGCAAATCTGAAACATTAATAGCTGTAAATATCCAGGCTATTTTCATGCAACAAATAGAGCCTGTTTTTTTCAATCCTTGCATCCCTGATATCTAAGGTGCCGGGCAGTTCAATATATTTGGTTTCCAGTGTTTTGAGGTGATAGACATGCAACCTGTTCGATTCGCGGTAGAAGAGTTGATCGCTGCGCACCTGGAATTTAGGTATACCTGTAAATGGCAGGGTTTGATAGTAAGTGCCATAGATATCAAATACGATGATGCCTTCTGCCGGATCGGTCAGGTAAACATACTGATCCTGTTCCTGCATAAATACCGGATGCAATGCTTTTCCAACTAGGGAAAACAGATCACCGCTTTCAATCACGATATCATTATTCCTGTCAATTTTTTTTAGTTTATAATCCTGGTCATCAAAGACCCACAGGTTATTGTCGAGAGAGGAAAAACAAGCGGCGCTGAAACTTTGAATATTGATCTTCCGGAGCGATACGGTGCTGATTTCTGTAAGCTTGTTGTCGAGAAAGACAATGGTACCATAGGAAGGGTAAGACAAAACCAGTTTCATCGGATTCGTTGCGTCGGCAAATTCCAGCTTCCCGTATCGGTTTTGGTTATAAATGGCCAGTATGTTTCCGGACGAATCTGTTTTACAAAACTGGTTATCTGTTGTGATATAGTATCCGTTTTGCAGGTAATCCGTGGTGAGAAAGGTCGCATTCGTTTTAACCGAAGTGAGTAAAATGAAGTTAATGAGTATGGGTAAGAGGGAAACCATCGGATTAAAGATAGTATTAGCTGGTCAGATTCAGGGCCGGGAGAACAAATGAGGAGGCAATGGTGCGCAGGATCGCCGCGGGAGGTGTATGACAGATTGGATATAGATTATTGGGACAATTAAGAAAGTGAGTAAAGGTGGGCAGTGAATACAGCAAAGCAAGTGACCGGCTCCGCCGCAGCAATTTAACCATTTAGCAATTTAACCCACCAACCATTGCTTGACAAGATGAACGAATTGTCAAACACCCGTTGCAGGTTACCCTCTGCCCATGATTTGTAATCACAATATCTTGCGGATAATTTCTTCAATAGCAATGCCTTCGGCTTCGGCTTTATAGTTCAGAATGATGCGATGCCGTAGGATGGGTGTGGCAACCGCCTTCACATCTTCCATATCAGGAGAATATTTTCCGGAAATGGCAGCATGACATTTAGCTCCCAGTACCAGGAATTGTGAAGCCCGCGGGCCCGCACCCCATGAAACATATTCATTGACCACGGCCGGGGCTTCCGATTGACCCGGGCGTGTTTTACGTGCTATGGCAACGGCATAGTTCAGCACATTGTCGGCTACAGGTATTTTACGGATCAGTTGCTGGAAGAACCGGATGTCGGTTCCGGAAATGATTTTGTTCAATGTGACATTTTTTGACGAAGTCGTATTTTTTACCATTGTAATTTCTTCGTCGTTCTGCAAATAATCCAGCTTAATATTAAACATGAAACGATCGAGTTGAGCTTCCGGCAGCGGGTAGGTTCCTTCCTGTTCAATAGGGTTTTGTGTTGCGAGCACGAAGAAGGGTAATGGTAACGCATGCAATTGTCCGGCAAAGGTGACGCTTCTTTCCTGCATCGACTCCAGCAAAGCAGCCTGGGTTTTAGGCGGGGTGCGGTTAATCTCATCGGCCAGGATGATATTTGCAAATACAGGGCCTTTGTTAAATAAAAACTGGCGCGATTCATTCATAATCTCAGAGCCAATAATATCGGAAGGCATCAGGTCGGGCGTAAACTGGATCCTTTTGAAACTCAGGTCAAGCACATCGGCGATTGTTTTCACGAGCAGTGTTTTCGCCAATCCGGGCACTCCAACAAGCAGGCTGTGGCCATCACAAAAAATGGAGATGAGGACATAACGTACCACCTCTTGCTGCCCAACTATTACTTTATTGATCTCACCGGTAAGCTGTTGATAGCTTGCTGCCAGTCCGTCTATTGCTGCTGCATCATTCGCATAACTCATTATTGTCCGCTGTTGTTGATCCATTTTTTTATCACCTTACAATCATGAAATTCTGGAGCTACAAACACATATGATTTGGAAATACGGTCCTGCAGCCATTTATTAATTGTGTCTACTTGTTTCTGGCCCAGTGCCATATCCTGAATCCTGTTGTAATCATCTTTGAGGTTGGCCTGATGCGGCTTAATTTTGGACTTCATATAGATAATGCGGAAGCCTGTTTCGCCACGCTCATTCCGGAACAGCATCGGTTTCGAGATGGCTCCAACCTGTAAGGTATCAGTGGCCGGGACCAGGCTCTGATCATAATTGCCTAATTCGCTTATATCAAACTGGTTGGCTCCGGTAGATGGATTTACCATCATGCCGCCATTTCCTTTCGAATACTCATCTTCACTGAATTTATTGACTGCTTCAGCAAAGGTGTACTTTCCGGATTGGATGAGGTAGTAGATGCTATCCATTAATTTACCCGCATTGTTAATATCGTAAGAGGTTGTCTTGGGTATAATCAGGATATGGCGCACGTTGATTCGATCCCCGCGCCGCTCAATAAGCTGTATAATATGAAAGCCAAAAGATGACTCAACGATATCAGAGACTTCATTGGGTTTTTTCAATCCAAAAGCTGCCGCTTCAAAAGCCGGATCGAGTTCACCCCGGTTTACAAAACCAAGTTCACCGCCTCTGTCAGCGCTACCCGGATCTTCCGAGTACGTGCTTGCCAGTGTAGCGAAATCTTCCCCGTTTTTAATCCGTGCCAGCAGTTCTCCGATTTTTTCTTTGCTGTACGCACGCACCGTTTCGCTTACTTTAGGATAGACAATCAGGAGTCCTAATTCAGTAGCAGCATTATAGTATGGCAGTGAATCCTTCGGAATCTTATTGAAATACGTCATCACTTCAGAGGGAGTCACCTTCAGATCGCCTGCAATCTTTGCTTTTTCTCCATCAGCCAGCAAATTCTCTTTTACCTGCGGCCTGAATTCGTCCTTCATTTCCAGGATAGATTTGCCGTAATATTCTTCCAGTTTTTCAACAGATCCGGCTACATTGGCAAAAGCGCGTACACGCCGGTCCAGTTCATTCTCAACCTGCTCATCGGTGACTTCCACACTGTCCAGTATAGCCTGCGCCACCATCAGTTTCTCGGTAAGCATGGCATTAAGCAATTCGCATTTATAGTCGGGTGGAATGGGGCCTGTTATCTGGTATGTATTCTGGAGATATTGTGCTTCAATTTCCGAAAGCAGTATAACACGGTCATCCACAATACCAACAATTTTATCTACAAGCCTGGATTGTGCCTGTAGCAGGGAAGTAAAAAATATACAACTAAGGAAATGAATTGCGCGCACTGCCGGTGTATCAATTAAGGATGAAAATCAGGAAAGGTTGAAGATACTATAGTTTCATTTTCTAATTAAAGATAACCCGGAGTTTCTCCGGCAAAGTAAGGCGCAAATCATACGCCGTATATCCGGAAAGTTGTGTTTGCCTTACGGCGAAACTACAGCAATTTTACCTGATTACCTTACCGGCTGAGTCAAGGTATGTTTCGAAGTTGTTCTTTTTAAGGGCTTCTTCATAAATGCTCTTATGAATGGCGGTGATAAAAGCAAGTTTTCTCTTATTCAGTATGATTCCGGCAATCTGTTCCCTTACAAAAGCAACCGGTGCATCTGCCCCTTTAATCCGGTAATCTTCAAATTTTATCAGGTAGGCATAACCAGAGTCGGGCACCTCCATATAACTCTTGTTATACTGTGCATTTTCGAGGTTAAATTTACTGACGGGAAGTAACGCCGCCAGTTCGTCCTTATTGTACCATGCGCTGTCGTTTATGGAATACCGGATGGCATGATCATTACAGAATCCACGTAATTTAGGATAGTTGTCCGGGGTCGTTTGCCGCATCCATTTCCTTACTGAATCCAATTGTATCCATGTTTCCATTCCCAGCATGATGTATTTCACCTGAGAGATACCTTCTTTCAGTTCGAACGATTCTTTATGTTCGTTATAATACTGAAGAATATCCGCTTCATTCACTACGGTATCCAATTTGTCAATGAGTAACTCCTTTTCATACAGGTAAATCAGGAGTGATTCACGGTAGTCGCGCAATTGATCATTCAGCATTTTTTCTTCTTCCGGCAGGTTATCCTGGGCATACCGCAATAGCAGGTTATGGCGAATCCAGCTGTCGACATAGTTCTTAACTACCTGGAGACTGTCTTCCGGCCTTGCCGCTCCTCTGCCTACCCCTTCCAGTTCGGATTGATAAAGATACTTATCATAGACGCGGGCAATGGCGACATCCTGCTCTTTGCTGTTTTCAAAAAATGAACAGGATCCCAAAGCATAAGGAAACAGAAGGAGGGCAATCAATCGAAATGCTTTCATAAGATGCCTGAAACTGAATAGCGCAGGCATGATTCCCTGCGCTATCCGATGTTTGAAAAAATCATTACGTTGTTTTCCGCAGCCAGTACGGACTGCCTGAAACGGGCAATGCCGGTTACTTTTTAACCATTGAATTAAATACCTGTTCATTAATGGAAACAGGATACTTTTTCCTCAATTCTGCAATCCACTCTTTTTCCAGCGATTCCTGGTAGTCAGCCACAACATAGCCCTTCACTTCATTTAATGGCTTAGGCGCAGGCGGCAACAACCGGTTTACTTTTAAAATGCGGATAACAGAGTCGGTTTTTACAGTGTATGATTTACCGGCTTCCCATCCGAGTTTTTCAATCTCTGAATCTTTGCCTTTTTCAAACTCATCTGTTGAAATAGACAGGTTATCTGCCGACTTCTTATTAATCTTTGACAGTATAGCATCATTGGAGGTACCTTTAGCCATGTATTTGGCGAGCTGATCAGCTACCTCCTGGTTTTTAGCAGTATACGTGGTCACTTCTGCACGTTCCTGGCCCATGTAATTGTTTTTGTTTTGTTCATAGAATGCTTTCAGCCCGACAGTGTCTTCTACCGCTCTTGTCCAGACTTTGTCGCTGGCCAGATCAAATAGCAAGATGCCATTCATATACTCTTCCATCAGGTCTCTGAAAGGAGGGTATTTCGCTTCAAGTCGGGCATCTTCAAAAGCCAGTACGCTGGTGGCTACATACTGATCATACAACTTGTTATACATGTTCTCTATGCTGCCAAGATTCATATACTTACGTTGGTTTTTGACAATAAAATCAGCAAACTCGACCTGTGTAAAGGGCTTCATTTCACCAATATATACTGCATCGGCCAACACAAACATCGGTGTCACCATACGTTTACAGAGTGAATCACTCCAGGTGCCTTTCAAAAGGCTGGAGTCCATTCTGCGCAGCAATTCCTTCTTAGTATCCGGGATTTCTTTATAACGGTAATTTTTCTTCAGTTTAGTAATGAAAGATTCTTTAGCATATTCGGACCAGGTTCCGGTTTCCACTTTTTTGCGGATATCATCTTTCATGGACTCGAAACTTCCCATTGGCTTTTTCTCAATCAGTTTGATTATATGCCAGCCGAATTTTGTTTGAACAGGCTGTGAGATATCTCCCGGATTCTTCAACGCAAAGGATGCATTTTCAAACTCGGCTACCATTTGACCGGTGCCGAAGGCTGCCAATTTACCTCCGTTGGCAGCAGAAGTTTTGTCCTGTGAAAATTGTTTGGTCAGCTCATCCCAGTTGCCACCGGCTTTCAATAAATTGTAGAGCGAGTCAATTTTGTGTTTCGCTTTCTGCTTATCATCTTCTGTGGCGTTGTTCGGAAGCTTAATAAAGAGATGAGCCACGGTTGCCGTTCCACGGGACGGACGGGTCTCAATCGTTCGAATAAGGTGATAACCAAAACGGGTGCGTACCGGCATGCTGATGGTTCCGGGCTTGGTGTTATAGGCAGCGGTTTCAAAAGGGTAAATCACCTGCATGGAAGTTACCCAGCCAAGATCTCCTTTATTGTCTTTGGCAGTCGGATCGCTGCTTGAATCGGCTGCAAGCGTATTGAAGTCTTTTTTTCCTGCAACAATCTGTTTCCTCCAGTTAGAAATTCTTTTAAATGCCTTTAAGGTGTCGGCCGGTGTGGCATTGGGTTCCAGCTTCACAAGAATGTGTTCTACATGTACATCGGTTTTCATCCGGTTATATGCTTCGCGGACTACGGCGGTATCATACATATAACTCGGCGTCAGTTTGCTCCGGTAAGTCTTGAATTCATTCATGACTGCAGCAGTCGTATCCAGCTTGATGTCCCTGGCTTCCTTTACTTTCAACCTGAAATTGACATAGAGGTCGAGGTAGTCCCGTAACGATTTTTCACTGAAGTCAGCTTCACCACTCACATTGGTTTTTTGATAAACCTTTACAAATTCATTTTTGGAGACTTTTTCATTCCCAATGGTGAACAGCGTTGGGTTTTCCGGTGCCTGTGCCTGAGCAAAGTAAGTTGTTAGCAGCAGCGCTAATACGATTAAATTAAGTTTCATACGGAGTTGAAATGTATGGGTTTGGTTATTTTTTGGAGGAGGCAAAGATATCTATTTTTGGGTAACGAACTAATGGAACATACTTACAGGGTCTACGACAATTCGTTTATCTTTTCAAGCAAGGGTTGGTGCGTTAAATCGCTAAATGGTTAAATGGTTAAATGGTCAAATTGTGGCGAAGCCGATCACTTGCTATGCTGGATTCACTACGCTACTTTACTCACTTACTTGATTGTGCTAATAATCTATATCCAAGTGCTGGTAAAGCCGACTTAAAATACTGCGGGTCATTTATCAGGCAGGCAATGTACCTTGCAGGTTAGTATGGCCCAGACTCCGCAAATTATTGAACAAGTACCTGTGACTGCTTTTGCAAATGAAGGGAAAACCATAGGGCATTACCAGGGGAAAGTGATCTTTATAAGAGGCGCCATACCCGGTGAATTGGTTAATGTGCGTGTAACAAAAGTGAAAAAAGACTGGATGGAGGCCGACGTAGTTGAAGTACTGCAGCCAGCGGCAAGCAGGGTGCAACCATTTTGCTTGCACTATGGCAAATGCGGCGGCTGTCAGTGGCAGCATATGAACTATGCTGAACAGCTAAGAAGTAAGGAGTGGTTAGTGTATGATACGCTGGAGCGAATGGGCAGGGTATCCATACAGACAAAAGAACCGATTGCAGGTGGGGCAGAAGAAAAGGAATATCGAAACAAACTGGAATTCACATTCACAGATCGGGAATGGTTGCCACCGGAGGAATTTTTTGCTAACCGCCATCAGGCTGCACCACCTGCTCTTGGTTTTCACCTGCCGGGTGCGTACGACCGTGTTTTTGATGTGGTATCCTGTGCGCTGCAACCTGCGTTAAGTGATCGTATCAGGCTGGCAGTAAAGGCTTTTACCCTGGAAAACGGCTATGAATATTTTCATTTGCGCCATCAAAAAGGGATGCTGCGCAATCTTATGATCAGGATGGCCACTACAGGAGAGGTGATGGTACTGGTGGTTTTTGCCCATGCGGATGATCACCATATTGCATTGCTTATGAATTATCTCAGCACTTCCTTTCCGGAAATCACGTCGCTTCAATATGTAATCAACCGGAAACAGAATGATACCATTTATGATCTTGAGGTGGTCACCTTTGCCGGCAGCGATGCCATCTTTGAGTATGTTGATGACCTGAAGTTCAGGATTAGTGCAAAATCTTTTTTTCAAACAAATACCAGGCAGGCAGCAAGGCTCTACCATTGTGTGCGTGAGTTCGCCGGTTTAAGCGGAACGGAACTGGTATACGACCTCTATACAGGAACCGGCAGCATCGCCCTCTACCTGGCGAGGTACTGCAAAAAAGTGATTGGTATTGAACAGGTTGAGCAGGCGATCCGGGATGCCAACATCAATGCTTCCTTAAACCAGATCCATAATGTTGCATTTTATACCGCCGATATCGCAAAAATTCTGGACCATAGCTTTCATGCGCAAAACGGCGTGCCAAACGTGGTTATCACTGATCCGCCCAGGGCAGGGATGCATCCGGAGGTGGTTAATGAACTGCTGCGTATGGCACCTGAAAAGATTGTCTATGTCAGCTGCAACATAACAACACAGGCACGAGATATGCAACTCCTGAGCGATAAATACCTGGTCGAAAGGGTACGTCCGTTCGATCTCTTTCCGCAAACCAAACATGTTGAAAATGTCGCAGCCCTGGTACTGCGAAAGTAAGGTTGAAAGGGTCATTGATAGCGTGTACCGGCAGCAGGTACCATTTTTACCCTTTGCTGCACCTTCGTGTAGTCGTTTTGCATGGCCATTCAATTTTTATTTCTTCAGACATATGGTGTTATTGTCTAAATATTGTTAATGTATAATGCGCTACCTATTTCTATTCAGGGCATTAAAAATCAGCGATCAGGATCATTCATAAAAGTTGATATTCCCGGAATTTTTAGCGCGATTATTGCTATGGGCGCAACTGCTTCAGTTTGCGGCGTCTCCTTCACTTCATTTTTTGGAATTAAAGCGGTTCATCTTTTTCGGCAGGCCGATAAGAAAGTGGATGCTACAACTGAACAAGTAGGAATGACTTCTGCCATGCTGATTTTTTGCGGCTGCCAATCGCTTATCAATCACACAAAGCAATTCTTTTCTGAATACGTAGGGGAGTAAAGCAGGGTTGCCAGGCGGAGGTTGTAAGTTTATTGCTGCATGCAGCAAATAGCTTCCAAAGCGGGACTGTTAAGTTTTAACTGCTAAATGATCAACCGCTCAGCATGCATACATTTTTTTAAAACACCACCCAAACCACTAACCCATGAAAGCTCCTCAAAAGATTTTAAAAAGTCCTGCCGTACGAACAGCCATCTTTTTCCTTGTTTTGTTCTTTAATGCTATTCTGTGCGACGGCGCCATTGTCACCAATCTGAAAGGCGTCTGCAAAAATGGACAGGTTTTTCTGACCTGGACCAACCCAACCGGCACCAAGTTACAGTACAATGTTTACCGGAGTACTTCCAAATTCACAACGAGCAGTCAGTTAACTGCATCCAAACTGATGGGTTTTGTGCGCGACAATTCAGCACAGAACATACAACTATCCACCGATCTGCCGGGTGATGTTTATTACAAGATCCAGGATGACGGGTTGCCTTTGCTGCCCACGCAGGGGCTCTACGTGGTAACCTGCACCGCCAATAAGCCTTACTTCTATGCTGTAACGGTTACCGACCTGGTTACCGGTGAAGAATCCAAAGCAGTAACAACGGGCAAAAACAGCCTTTCTTCGGCTGTGAATGAAACAGTGGCCAAGGCCAAACCTGTTTTCCAGCAAACCGTTTCTGCAGGTAATGAAGTGAAGGATTATTATACCCAATTTGTAAATAACCAGGAAACCGCGTTAAATCCTGCAATGAACAGCACGGGTTCTTACGGCTTTAATTTTTACATAACTAAAAGAGGAAGTGCCTCCCTTTATCCCCTGATGATTGTTTTTGAAGGAGCGGGTGCTGCAATTAACTCAGGTGTGGGACTGGATGCTGACATTACGAACTGTTATGTACTTGGTGTATATGACTGGCTTCCACTGCCAAACGGCACCGGAGTAGGTGTTGGTGAGAATACCTACTACTCAGGCTATCATGAGAGCTTTAACATTTACAGTGATGACAATCCGATTCCGTCAACAGGAACCATTAAGCTCTTTTGTCAAAGGCGGTACATGGAGGCTGCGCGATGGGCAAAAAGCACTTTGCCGATTGATACTACAAGAGTATACACGAAAGGCGTTTCAGCCTCCGGATACGGGGCCTTGCTTACCGGGTTACTGTATCCCGATGAAATCAGCGCCGTCTATGCAACGGTTGAACCCATGTTTGTTAAGCCGGTTGGAAACAAAGGGGCGCTCTATGAGCAGATGTGGGGTGAAGGTGTAACCGATCTTCCAACCGATGTGATTAATATGTCAACCGGCCAGCCACTACCCATCTATGAAGCCCTCGATGCACGTGAGTTGCTGAACATAAAAAGAGACCTTGATCTTCCCCTGATATTTGATGTGCACGGTAAAAAGGATAATTCCGTTGTTTGGTCGGTTAAAATTATTTCCTGGTTTGATTCTCTCAATTCCAACAAAGCCGGAGGCGTTTTCTTTTGGGATCAAAGAACCCATGGTGGTGATGGCAAGGACTTTCTTCCCGAAGAAACCACCCCTGATTTTTACAGATACCAAACTAACCTCGCATACCCGGCATTTTCGAATTGTTCCATCAACCAGGATCCTGGCAATGGGTCACCCTCATCAGGCGATAAGTACGGAGCTTACAACGGGTATTTGGATTGGGATGAAAATGTTACTGACACTAAATGCGATTTCAGTGTCACCCTTTTTATTAAAGATTATTATGTGGGAGGTGTTTTAGACCCTGAGCAATACACAACCTGCAAAACAGATGTAGCTTTCAGAAGACTGCAAAACTTCAGGCCCAATCCCGGCGAAACGATCAAGTGGAAGAATTTTGATAATTCCAACAGCAAGATTCAAAGTGGTTCATTCGTATATAATGGCGGCCTAATTGCTTTGAAGGATATAACGGTGAACAAATCAGGTAACCGAATCGAACTTAAGATTTCCGGTTGTAACAAATCAGCTGAATCGGCTCGCCAGGTTACGGATGAAGATAATAAGATCAGCATAATGGGCAACGGCAACTGGTATTCTCTTGAATTCAGCGCGGCTGATGCAGGGCATGCAACGGTTTCTTTTTTTGATCTCAGCGGCCGCCTGCTTCGTCAGGAGGTGATTGCTTATGCTCCGGGCAGCAACATTTTCGATTTACCGGGAATAGGTACAGGTTTATACCTGGTACAGGTAAAAACAGCTACCTGGTCGGCTACAGAAAAAATCATTTTTTATTAGTTGATCCGGTATTGCGTTCGCCTGGTAAAATAATTTGGTGAATTAGGTCACTTCCATGTAACTTCACGTTGTATGTGGCTTGAACTACATCAATACCGCCAACCCATTAATAGGATAAAGCTTTTGTTGCTTTTGTTCATGACCATTGCCGTGTACTCCTGTAGTTCTAAAAAGAACGTGATTCAGGGCAAAGTGACTTACATTGATGATGTGGGACAGGTGGAATTACCGGCAGAAGGGGTGCAGGTTTTTTTGTACCAGTCAATTGTAGTATTCCAGGATTATCCTGACGCATTTGATAAGGTGGTCATTACCGGGCCTTCCGGCTACTACTCCATCTTTCCATTGCAGGATGGACCATATTATGTATATTCAGAAAAGGTAGATACTAACGGATTAGTCCTTTATTCTACCGGCACTTCTGTAAATGTGGATGGCCATGAAACGAAGGTGCTGGATCTTTTTCTTCATTGACCACTTCAGGGTATTTTTTGCAATAGTAAGTGCAGGCTTTATTTGTACTCAGCAATTACGCAACGGGAGCACCGGTACTTTGCAATAGATTAGACAATCTCCTGTTACACGATTATCTTCGCTTCCGCTTAAATACATGGCGCAAAACTCTGTCATCCGGCACATTCCGAATATGTTTACGCTGGGCAACCTGTTCCTTGGTTGCCTGGGTATCGTTTTTGTTTTTAACGATCGGATATTACCGGTTGCCCTGAACGAACTGGATCCTTCCGGAAAAAATCTGGGCGTTATTTTCGGATTTAACAGCCGTCTCTACCTGGCTTCTTTCATGATTTTCGCGGCAGCGGTTTTGGATTTCTTTGATGGTTTTTTCGCAAGACTACTTCATGCGCATTCTCCGATTGGCGGTCAGCTTGATTCTTTAGCTGATGGTGTAACCTTTGGGGTCTTGCCTGCCTTAATTTATTTTCAGTTACTTGCCGGAGCCTGGCACCTTGAACCGGAAGCACTTTATGTGCCAATGAGTTATCAGCTTCCTGCATTTTCTATTGCACTTTGCGCAGTTTACCGGCTGGCGAAATTCAATGTGGATGAAAGGCAGCATACAGGATTTATTGGCCTCGCTACGCCTGCGAGCGCAATATTTGCTGCCGCACTTCCACTCATCATTTTCACCAATGCATATCAACTGGCACCCTTGCTGCTCAACAAATGGATTTTGTACAGCATCATCGTCTTGTTTTCCTGGCTGATGGTCGCGGAGATTCCCATGTTTGCATTGAAAACAAAATCACTTACCTGGAAGGGTAACGAGGTGCAATGGGTTTTCGTGGCAGTCAGTTTGCTGCTGATTGTTTTTTTAAAGTACGCAGGCATAGCAGCGGTGATACTGCTATACATTCTTATTTGTCTTGTACAGTTTGCCTTACGCAAAGGAAAAGAGCAGGATACCATCCCGAATAACGAAACCGAAATAAAAAAGAACGCCGTATGATTTACATCGCAGAAGTAAAAGTAATGCCACTTAAAGAATTATTGGATCCGCAAGGCAAAGCAGTGCTCAACGGATTGAAGAATCTTAGTATTGATACTGTTTCCGACGTCAGGATCGGCAAACACCTCCAGCTTAAGGTGGAAGCGGAAGATAACGAAAAAGCCAAAGCAATCGTTGAGCGCGCCTGCAGCAAACTATTAGCCAACCCGGTGATGGAGTATTTTGAAATTAATATTCATGAATAGTGGTGCAGCGAGCAGGAGTTGTCATCCGGCAATTTCCATTATTTGTTTCCTGTTTCCTGGTTTAATGATGCGGGCTAAACTGATTTTCTTTATCTCTTTTTGCATTGCTGCACAAATCGCTGCTGGTCAACAACGTGATTCCTCCCGTTCTTTACAATATGCACGCCGTGTAATTGATACACTTACTGCCGGGGCTTTAAACGGCAGGGGATATGTAGATTCAGGTGACTGGAAAGCTGCGCAGTTTATTCAGCATGAATTGCGGCTTGCAGGAGTTTCAGCTTTTAACGATACCTACTTCCAGGAATATCGGTTAGATGCAAATGTTTTTCCCGGATCAATGAAAGTCAGCCTGAACGGCAAAGAACTCGTGCCGGGCATTGATTTCTTAACAGATGCCGGTTCCGGTTCCTGCAAAGGGAATTACAAAGGCCTTGTGATCAACAAGGAGGTTGCCGATACCAGTATTGAAGCCATCCAGTCTATCATACGGCAACTCAGCCGGCAGAAAAATAACAGGATGCTGTTGTTTATTGGCAGAGATAGTTTCAGCAACAAGCAATATCAATATTGGCAACAAGCTGTTATGGAATCGGATGCATTTGGTGCTGCCGGCATTGTTGAATGCAGTGATAAAAAACTTACGTGGCATGCTTCACAACAACAGTTGACCTGGTGCCAGATCCAATATAAGGGCCCTTTGCCTGTTGAGAAGAAGATAAGCCTTTTCCTGGATGTTGAAAGTAAATGGAAGCAACAATACAAAACCCAGAATGTAATTGGTTTTGTAAAAGGAAGCAGTGCGCCAGATTCCTTTGTGGTGTTTACCGCGCACTACGACCACCTCGGGCAAATGGGCGACGGAATCTTTTTTCCCGGTGCAAACGATAATGCCAGTGGTACCTCCATGGTACTGAATCTTGCAACCTATTATGCAGCAAATCCGCCGGCTTACACCGTTGTTCTTATTTTTTTCAGTGGCGAGGAGTTGGGCCTGCTGGGGTCCCGGTATTTCGTGAACCATCCCCTGTTTCCGCTTTCCGCCATAAAATTCCTGGTGAACCTGGATATAGTAGGCACCGGGGAAGAAGGTATTAAAGTGGTGAATGCAACTGAATTTAAACCCCAATTTGATCAGCTGGTGAAGTTGAATGAAAGTGAGCAGCTGTTGAAAGTAGTCTCTCCCAGAGGTAAAGCCGCCAACAGCGATCATTATCCATTTTATGAAAAGGGTGTTCCTTGTTTTTTCATTTATACCATGGGTGGAATAGCCGCTTATCATGATGTGATGGACTTACCGGGTACCTTACCGCTTACTGAATATAATGACCTGCTTAAACTGCTGATCGGCTTTGTGGAGACGTTATAGCAGTGCAGGATTTTTCAGAATTGATTTCCGGATTACGCGATTGAAACAAAACAGGCATGCTTTATATTGTACCTACGCCAATTGGCAATCTTGAAGATATGACCTTGCGTGCCATCAGGGTGCTTAAAGAGGCATCTGTAATTCTTGCAGAGGATACCAGGAAATCCGGCATTTTGTTGAAGCAATTTGAAATCGCCACGCCAATGATTCCGTACCATCAGCACAATGAGCATGAGTTAACTCCACCACTCGTAAATAGGCTGAAGCAGGGTGAGCAAATGGCGATGATTTCTGATTCCGGCACGCCCGGTATTTCAGATGCAGGTTATCTGCTTATCCGTGAATGCCTGAAAGAACAGGTGGAAGTAACTTGTCTGCCGGGCCCAACTGCATTTGTACCTGCGTTGCTGGTTTCGGGTTTCCCGGTTAATGAATTTGTTTTCGCAGGATTCCTGCCGCAAAAAAAGGGCAGGCAAACCAGGCTGAAGGTTTTAAGTTCCGAAAGCCGTACGATCGTATTATATGAATCACCTAACCGCCTGCAAAAGCTGTTGGAAGAATTACTGCAGGCATTTGGAGCAAACCGGAAAGCGAGCGTTTCCAGGGAAATAAGTAAGTTGTTTGAAGAAACACAAAGGGGAACATTACTGGAATTGTGTGCACATTATAAAGATAAACAGGTGAAGGGGGAAATAGTGGTGGTGGTTCAGGGAATGGATTGATTTGCGAATGCAGGTGGTTAGCATCCTTGAAAAGTTAAGGAGGATTGATTTTTTGTGATACGGTGGTATGCTTGAATTTTTATTGTTCGGTGTAAGCTGCTATTTCGCACGAAGG
>CAZGBP010000059.1:0-23153 GCA_964524035.1 uncultured Bifidobacteriaceae bacterium | reverse complement strand
CACTACGCTACTTTACTCATTTGCTCAAATACTAAATACTCAATTTCAACACCCAATAATCTATATACAATTTGTCGTGCACCCATATTGCCAGGTTCCTTATCGGTCGCCGGGCAAAAGAACCGAAATCTCCATATTGCTGCGATTTGCAACTCATGTCAGCTTGATCTGGGCAATAAGTGAAGGCAATCGCCCATTCCCCGTCAGAACAGGCGCGTGAAAAAATATCAGTAGTGTCCACTACCTTCGCATTAATGGACCAGTTTACAAGAATGACAGAAGCTGCTTCAAGATACCGCAATCTTGAGCAAATGACCGTAACAGAATTGTTGGTTAATATTAACAGGGAAGACAAATCGGTTCCTGATGCCATTGAAAAGGTTATCCCTCAGATTGAGTCGCTCACCAGTGCCATAATTTCCAAAATGAGAACAGGTGGCCGGTTGTTTTATTTGGGAAGTGGTACAAGCGGTCGGCTGGGAATTGTGGATGCTTCTGAATGCCCCCCGACTTTTGGAGTACCCCCGGGACTGGTAATCGGGTTAATTGCCGGCGGAGATGATGCTATCCGCAAAGCGGTTGAGTTTGCAGAGGATGATGAAGCGCAGGGTTGGAAAGATTTAGAAGCCTGCGGAATTACTGATAAAGATGTAGTAATTGGAATTACTGCGTCAGGTACCACACCATTTGTAACCGGTGCGATAAAAAGATGCAAAGAGCAGGGCATTGTAACAGGTTGCATTACGAGTAATACGCATACGCCTTTAGCTGCATTGGTTGACTTTCCTGTTGAAGCAATTGTTGGGCCCGAATTTGTTACGGGAAGCACAAGAATGAAGGCGGGTACTGCACAAAAACTCATCTTAAATATGATCAGCACTACCGTGATGATTCAACTGGGGCATGTACTCGATAACAGGATGGTTGATATGCAGTTAACCAATGAAAAACTGATCGACCGAGGGGCAAAAATTCTCATGCGGGAATTTGCATGGGATTATAAACGGGCCCGGGGAATCCTGCAGGAATATGGCAGCGTTCGCAAAGTGATGCATTTGCATAAACGAAAGCCCAAAAGCTGATCAGTTTTGTGACTGCAGGAAAGCAGCATAGAGATTTTTCTTATGATTATAATTTTCCTTTTTCAGCAATAGCAACTTGTATTACTTTTGCCGGTATACGTGATTCCGGCAGGCTGACAACCAACAGCAGATTCACATAAGTGCAATCGCGGCAGAGTTACCTTTCCGCAGCAGGGATCGTGAACCTTGAAACGCGAACACTGATTTGCAGACTGCCTGGCCTGAATTTTTTTTTGTAATACTTGCGCTAAGAAAAACTGAAATGCACGAAATAGAGCCCTATTACAGTTGGCGGGATGTTTATTTGTCGGAAGAGGATGATCAGTCACCTTTTTTTGGCAGGGAGTACAGCGAGTTTGAATATACAAATGCTATTTATAATTTCTTTATACATCCGCAGTGGGATCATTTTGGTTCCCCCACCTTATATCTTAAGGTTTTGCATGCTGATTATGCGCATCATTTTGTTGTGATAGAATTGATAGGCGAATGGAATGATGCCATTAACAATGACATCATGTTCCTGAAAAGAGATGTTGCAGATATTTTTTTGGGCCATGGAATCACCAAATTTATTTTGATTGGAGAGAATGTACTCAACTTCCATGTTTCAGATGACTGTTATTATGAAGAGTGGTTTGAAGATGTATCGGACCGGGGTGGTTGGATCGCCATGATTAATTTTCGGGACCATATAATTGATGAAATGAGGAAAGCGCGACTGTCAAATTATGTGCAGATGGGAGAGAAACTCAATGACCTCAACTGGCGGGCGGTTAAACCTTTCCATATGCATCATCTGGTAGAAGGTAAATTAATGCAGGCTTTAGGGTAATGGCCTGCAAGCACTTACTTTAAAGCAAATATTAATATACGCTTAACTGGAAAAACGTATTATCAGGTATAAAATACGATATACTCAATTGGCGGCTTGCTGATCCAGTTTCTCAAAAACAGAATTGTTACTGATAAATTCCGGGACAAGTTCTTTCATTTTTGTTACAATTTCCAGGTTATCCTGGCTGCTGAACAAGTTTATCAGCGCAATTATTTCTTTTCGTACCGTTGCAAAATCATATTCCCTTACTTTCGCAATCATGATTTTGGGATGATGGGTTGGGATGGTGTTCTCAGCCGTATTCAGTAATTCCTCCACGAGTTTCTCACCCGGGCGAAGTCCGGTGAAAGTAATCTGAATATCCTTCCCAAGTTCCAGACCGGAAAGTTGAATCATTTTTTTTGCCAGGTCTACAATGCGCACCGGCTCACCCATATCAAAAATGAAAATCTCACCTCCTTTTCCCATGGCGCCTGCTTCAAGTACGAGTTGGCATGCCTCCGGTATGGTCATAAAGAACCGGGTTACTTCAGGGTCAGTTACCGCAACGGGTCCGCCGTCCGCTATCTGCTTTCTGAACTGTGGAATTACTGATCCGCTGGAGCCAAGCACATTTCCAAAACGGGTTGTAATGAAGTGGGTACTGGGTTCGATGTTTTTTTCTGTGAGAAACTGATTGAGGGATTGTACATAAATCTCCGCAATACGTTTTGACGCACCCATAACATTCGTTGGATTAACCGCTTTATCTGTGGACACAAATACGAAACTTTCCACCTCATATTTAACAGCCAGATCGGCACATACCAGGGTACCTTGTATATTGGTCAAAAGTGATTCAGATGGATTGTCTTCCATCATCGGCACATGTTTATAGGCCGCGGCGTGATAGATAATATGGGGCATGAATGAGGAAATGATATTCTCCATTCTTTCCTTGTTCCTGACATCGCCAATGACTACTTCAAATTTTTCGCCCGGCAACTCGCCCTTTAATTCCTGTTGCAATTCAAACAGTGGTGTTTCGGCCTGATCAAGCAGGAAGAGTTTTTCAGGATTGAAACGGGCTACCTGCCTTGCAATTTCACTTCCGATTGAACCGGCAGCCCCTGTAATCAGAATGCGCCTGCCTACCAGTTGTTTGCTGATTCGTTCGTAGTCGAGCTGTATCGGATCACGTTCAAGCAGTTCTTCAATCTTTACTTCACGGATCTGGTTCATACTCAATTCCCCGTTGATCCATTTCGACATTGGTGGAACATGCAGTACCCTGACATTGTATTTCAGACAGGTATCCACCACCTGCTTTTTTCTGCTTGCCGGGATATTTGGCACTGCAATAATTAATAAATCCACAACCTGTTCCTGCAACAAATCTTCGAGGTCATTCTTGGAATCATAAATTGAAACCCCTTCCAGTTTCTGACGCAACAAGTCATTTTTATTATCGATAAATGCAATCACCTGTACATCTTTTTTCGGGTCTCTTTCCATTGTTTTCTTGGTAATGAGTCCATATTCATTGGCACCAAGAATGATGACATTGGATTTCTCTTTACGAACCTGTACCAATTCTTCGTACAGTAGTTTTACGCCAAGCCGGTATGCCGTCATTGCAAAAACACTTATAAAAAACTCAATAATTATTACGGAAAAGGGAAGCAGGTAGCTGCCGGATACCTGGAGTGAAATAAAGTTCAGAAGGCCTGTAAACAATGTGCCAAGCGCAAGCATAATAGCTACGCGTTGCGCATCTTCAGACCCTGTATACTGAATCATACCGGCATATATGCGGAACAGGAAGAATCCCGCTATCCGGACAGCCAGCAATACGGGTACTGAAAGATACATCAGCTGTAATTCATGTCCCGGAATCTGGAAATTGAAACGCAGCAGGAATGCGAACAGCAAAGCCACCAATACAATGAATGTATCAATAGTGAAAATGGCCCACCTCGGAACAAGAGATCGGTATTTAAAGCGAAGTCGGTTAATAGCCACTATGCCGGCAATGGTAAATGATGTTGCCAAGTTAGTTTTTTAAGAGGGAAATTGAAAACTTCTTTCTGACGGACGGACGATGGAATCTGCTTGCCATTGGCCTGTACAGTAAAATTCTCCGGAACTGAATCATTTTCGTATGCAGGTAATCTTAAAGAAGTCTGTAATTTGACCTAAGGTGAACATATTAAAACCTGATTTGAGGATGCTGTTTTTCCCGGAAGTTATTCACCGGTCAAAACCTGTTTATCAGGCGAAATACCCACAGCAATCAAACATTGCTTGGATGATTTGAAAATCTTTAACTTTATGCCTTGTCAACACTTTTCCCATGCTCAGATTTCCACTTTCTTTTTTGTTAATATGCACTGCCTTTATTATTAATGAAGCGAAGGCGCAAGATATTATTCAGGCCTGTTGTGATGATACGATATGTGTACCTGGCACACCCGTGCAGCTTACCGCTGTGGTTGATTCCAGCTTCTACGGGGATTTGCTGAGTATTGAGGATGATACCTACAGCCAGCTTATCGACCTTGGTTTCAATTTTACATTTTTCGGCAATACCTATAAAAAATGTGTGCTGTCGACTAATGCATATATCACCTTCGATTCTACGGTAGCTCTGGAGTATTCTCCATGGCCTATTACCAATGCCATACCTTCTCCACTCAATCCGATGAATGCGATTATGGGACCCTGGCACGATGTCGATCCTTCCGTTATTCCCGATCCGTGCATATCCTATGGTAAATTCGGAGAAGCCCCGAACAGGTATTTCATATATAACTTTACAAATATCCCCATGTACTCTACAATCTGCAACTCGCTGGTATTTACCGGGCAGATGATATTGTATGAATCGACCAACATCATTGATATGTATATCGGCAACAAAATTATTTGTGAGGAATGGAATGATGGAAACGCAATCCAGGGATTGCACAATGAGAATGGAACGGTTGCAGTGGTGGTGCCCGGAAGGAATTATCCGGAAAAATGGGAGGCATTTAACGAAGGGAAGCGGTTTACCCCGAACGGGAATTCGTATGACATCACCGACATACCCTATATTTCAGTCCCGTTTGCAGCCGGGTTGCCCCAGTGGTATGACGACCAGGGAAACTTTCTTGGGTCTGGTTCTACCATCACGGTAACACCCGATGTGACTACATCTTATTTTGCGAAAGTGTCGTCCTGTTTCGATGTCGCGGATACAGTAACCATTGTAGTGGACACGCTGAACGGAACCTATAGCCAGGTTGATCCCTCCTGTCCGACCAGCGGAGATGGTACTATAGCTGCTGCAGCAACCGGAAATTTCGGGCCGAATACATTTGTTTGGCTCGACAGTAACGGTGATACGCTCCAGGTTACAACCAATGCCACTGCTGATGATCTTGATGGTTTAAACGGAGGCCAATACAGTGTGATAATTGTTAATAGCATTGGCTGCTTCATTACCCATACCTATTCAATTGGTCCGCCACCCTTTAGTGCCGGATTTTCTGTTGCACCTTCAGTGCTGTGTGCAGACGCAACCGTTTTCTTTACCGATAACTCCGTAGGTACGGTATCTTCTTATTTCTGGAACCTAGGCGATGGAACCATTTCAACGGCACAAAACCCGACGAATACCTATCCTGCAGGTACCTATACCGTTCAACTAATTGTTTCCGCCTCGGGAAACTGTACAGATACGTTTTCGCAACAGATTGTGGTTCAACCCAATATTATTGTCGGATTAAGTGTAGAGGAACCGCCTTACTGTGTTGGGGTGCCTGTTCAGTTTACTGATGCTTCGTCTGCTAATCCTTCAACCTGGTTTTGGGATTTCGGTGACGGAACTACTTCAGATTTGCAGAGCCCGTCGCATATATACAATGCACCAGGCAGTTATACGGTAAATTTCAATGCGGTGGATGCTTTTTGCGGATCAGGAACAGCAGAAATCAATATAAGCGTGAACCTGGTGCCCGACCCTACGCTAAGAGAAGATACGATGCTTTGTCCTAACGAACCGCTTCAGTTATCGGCAGATGCAACAGGTACTTCCTATCTTTGGTCAACCGGAGCCACTACCGAATCAATAGTCATTCTTGCCCCGGAAACAGCCACCTATTATTCTGTTATTGTTGATAATTTTGGATGCAAGGGAACGGATAGCGTGTTGATTACCCCGGATTGCCTGTTGTTATTGCCTGCAGCGTTTTCTCCAAATAATGATGGTGTGAATGACCTGTTACACCCGCTTGGAAGCCTGTTAGCCAGTTATACGCTTGCAGTTTATAACCGATGGGGGGAGGAAGTTTTCTATTATCAGGGAGACAATCTGCAAGCCGGTTGGAATGGTGAATTTAAAGGGGAACCACAGCCGGTAGGTGTTTATGTGTATAGGCTGACCGGTTCATTTGTCAGTGGTGAAGCCGTTGCAAGAACGGGGAATGTTACGGTCGTTCGTTAATTGTGCAGAAGCTTTTACCTATAAAAATGCTTCAGTGAGCATCAAGTTTAGATGAAGTCCGAAGGATTTAACTAGATATCTGAAATGAAAATTCTTTTAATTCTCGTAATGCTGGGAAATGCCGGTTACCTTTTTGCTCAGGCACCTGATCCGGTTGCAGGTAAAAAGTTTGCCATAAAGGTTTATCTCGGAAAAGAACTGGATTCAAATCAGTCGCTGGCTTTCGAGAACGGAAATCTCACATTCTCTGAGGCAGCGAAATATGGTTTTGTTCCCCAGTCCTACAAATGGAAGCAAAAGAATGATTCGACCTGTACTTTCCTTTCGGTATCTGAAAGTCCTAAAAACGGCAGCATGACATGGGAAGGAAAGGTAATTAATGACCGCATTGAGGGCACCTGTATATGGACGAGAAAAGTAGAAAACCCTGTTAACTATACTTTTAAGGGAAAACTTTTTAACGATTAGGTAATTGCTTCATACAACACCTCCTGATTTTGCCGTGTTTCCACGTTTATCGTGGTTCCTGTAGCTGGTACCTATCCTGGATAGATTACTTCAGGCAATTAGGCTGCCCTGCTACCGGTGATGAGCATATCACCTGATTGTGGTATTGATGGAAAGTGGACTGCCGGCTACTTTTATGTTCAGATTGAACTGTTTACTTCAGATGAAACCGCTAATCAATGGGTTTTTCGTTAAAATCTTTCAACTCAAATAGAATCATTAAAAGGACACTACTGGCTTTTTGCGCTTTATCCTGGTAAGTTCCGGTTGGCCTTTTGCTCCAGAATCAGAACCTCATGATGTAAGAGGCGATGGCGATAATCTTGGATTAAACGGTAGCAATACCGGCGCTTTTGGTGTTCAAAATGATGTAGATTGGTGGGAAAGTTACCACTGTAAATTATCAGATTGTGGTATTGATTCAGGAGGCGATAGCTTGTATTTTTGACTTGGTACTAAGACTAAATCGGAATTTATAATTAATAATGTTTACTTTAAATTTGCTAACACCTTTTTTTGAATTTTAACAGTTAAATAAAATCAATACTATGAAAAACAAACTACTTGCATGCTGCTTGTTGCTATTGTTCAGCGCATTTCAGCTTTTTGCTGCTGAATCGGAACCCAATGATGTCAGGGGTGACGCAGACAAACTCAATCTTAATTCCAGCAATACCGGCGACATCGGCATACCGGGCGATGTAGATTGGTGGAAGGTTACCACTACGGAGGATGGCAAACTCGATGTCACGCTCGTGGTTTCCAATTCATTGAATTGTTATTTTCAGTTGTATGATAATGACGCCACCACATTGCTGAAAAGCAGCTATACCAGCGGAACAGCCACTATTAGCCAGGACGGCCTGGCGCCCGGCACCTACTATATTTATGTTTATGCCTACTTTGCAAATCAGACGCCTGTCTATACCATTTCCAATGCACTGAATGTTGCTCCGCTAACTGTTGATGTGGAACCTAATAGTATGTATACGCAGGCCAATACCTTGCCACTGAATGGAAGCAGTACCGGCCATGTAGGTTATTATTATGATGGTGTTCGTGATACCACTGACTGGTGGGCTATTACCACTACCGGTAATGGTGAGCTGGAATTAACGATGGCATCTGCCAATGGTCAGTATGTTTATTGGGTATTGTATGATGGCAACGGCACTACTGTCTTAAAATCAAGCTATACTGCCGGCACAGCCACGCACGTTACTGATGGCCTGGCTGCCGGAATTTATTATGTGAAGGTATATTGCTATTATAATAATGATTTTGCCCCCTACACTTTAACCAGTTTGTTCAATGTTCCCCCTGTTTCGAATGATGCCGAACCTAACAACACCAAAGCACAGGCGAAAAACCTGCCGGTAAACAATTCAAAGACGGGCCAGGTTGGATACTATTACAATGGGGTTAGAGATACTTCAGATTGGTTTAAAGTAACCACTGATCTTGACGGAGACCTGGAGCTTACAATAAAATCGGAAAATGGAGAGTATGTTTATTGCACACTCTATGATAAAAACGGCACTACAGTCCTTCTTTCAAATTATACAAGTGGCACACTTGCGATAAATGAATATGGACTTACCGCCGGCACTTATTACCTAAGGATGTATTGTTATTACAGCCATAAATGGGCAGATTATACTATTTCAGATACACTGAATCTCGCGCCTGTGGCAAACGATGCGGAACCGAACAATTCAACTGGCACTGCTGTTTCCTTTGCTGAGAATTCAACAATGACAGGGCATGTAGGCTATTATTACAACCTGGAACGAGATACTGCTGATTGGTATGAAATTGTTACTTCCAATGATGGACAGATCGTACTGACGCTTACGCCTGAAATCGCTGAATATGTTTATGTTACGCTCTATGATGAAGATGGTACAACAGTTCTTGCATCACATTATTCAAGTACTTCTACATTAACCAGTAAGGATGGCTTGGCTGCAGGTACTTACTATGCCAGGGTTTATTGCTTCTACAACAATAAATATGCACCCTATACTTTAACAAATGTGGTGAACACCTACATTAATGATAATGATGGAATTAGCAATGAAGAACCAAAGAAGGCTGCAACTTTGCCGGCAAATATTCCTGTGGAAGGTCATGTAGGATTCCGGTCAAATGGAGGCGTCCAGGATGCGAGCGATTGGTGGAAAATTAATTATACCGGAAACAGTGATTTAACGGTTGCATTAAGCTGGGAACCAAGATTATGTTGCGGAATCCAGTATGTGTATTTAAGAGTTTATGCTGATACGGCGGCAGCGCCGATTTTCAATCAGTATAACGCGTCGGGAAATATTGTTGCGAATTTTACTGGACTTGAAAAGCAGTATTATTATGTTCAGGTGATTACTTACTATGCTACAGAATTTGCTGCGTATAATCTTACAGCGACTTTCACTCAGAAGGAAAAAGCAAAGATCACCTTGCTTTCCTCAGCGGCAGGTACAGATTGCAGCAATGGAATGTTAGAATATAAATGTACGAAGAGCGAGAAGCCCTATACCGTTCAGCTCTTCCGCAATGGCAAAAAGTACGGGAATGCTTTTATTGTAAAAAATTCAACACCATTTATCCTTGACACACTTTTGCCGGGCAATTACTATGCTACCGTCTATGGAGATGGAGCAACGGGACAAGGCAAAGGAACCAGTGTAACTACCACGATTGTACCGGTACCAACCGGTTTGTCCACCAAGAAGATCAAAACAAATAAGGCACAGCTGAACTGGGATACGCTTGCCTGTATTGATTACGACAGTGTTTACTACAGGGTACAGGGTACAACCACATGGACGAAGGAGGAAACTGCCAACAACAATTCAGCATATACGATCAGCGGATTAACGGCATCTACCACGTATGAATGGATGGTTGCTCATGTGGTGGATACTACCGGGGAAAAAGCTACGAGCAGTTATTCCGCAATAGTGACCTTCACCACAAAGCCGCTGAAATTTGGTGAAAGCGATACGGATGCGATGGAAGATCTTGCCGTATTTCCCAATCCGGCAAATGAAACGACTACCATCACCTATACCGGTAATTATGAAGGAACAGTAACATTTAAGTTCTTTGATGCCATCGGACGTTCCATAGAAACTTGGACGATACAATCTGCTGAGGGTATCTATACCCGTGAATTGAATTTGAATTCCCTTGCACCTGGAATATATTATGTAAGGGTGTCAGGCGGGAATGCCGATGATGTTGTAAAGATTGTTAAACAATAAGGAAAAAAGAATAGATTAAGTCAGAGCCGCTCCGGAAGGAGCGGCTCTTTTATTATGGCGTACCGTCATAATTTTACCAGCATTTCTCTTGCAATAGCCATTTCACCCTGATTAACCCGTATGACGTAAATGCCTTGCTGCACTTTACTGAGATCAATACTGATCGCTTCACCATAGCTTTCCATAGTATACTGAATACATAATTTTCCCGCTAAGTCAGAAATATTAATCTCCACAGGTATTCCTTCGAGAGCAGTGGTACTGAAAGAAACAGAACCGGTTGCAGGATTTGGAAAGAACCATATTCCTTCCTCGGTTTTTATTTCAGAAACAGTTGTAGGAAAGGCGCATCCCTTGTGGGCGTAATCAAAATAAGATTGAACAAAATTAGGCAATCCGAGTGCGGCAGTAGCACCGGAATAGGCTGGGTCGAGATAAATGCCATTCTCCTCGAAATTGCAGCCTATGCCCGCCACATTGGGTTCATTGATAACAGCAAGATAGGGGCTATAGGATTTCACCGCATAAATTTTTCCATCGGGCGCCAGTTGTAGGCCATACAAATCCTCTATGTTACTAAGCGTTGTGGCACTGTTGATGATGTCTGCCACATTACCGGCTGATAAGTCAAATTGCACCAGGGTTCCAAGCGGGTTGTAACAGGTTATATAGAGTTTAGAATCATCAGGCGAAAACTCAAGCCCGTAAACATGGTCTTCCATGGGAATCGTGATTGGGTTACTTACTGTTCCGGTCGTAAGGTTAAAGTCAAAAAGCTCAACTGTATCCAGATAGCCTGCGGCCAATGCCAGCTTTCCTCCGCAACTGGCAAACTTCATTTGCCCGTAAGTATTTTGAATGGCAGTGGTTGAGTGAACTATACCGCTATTGCTGATTACCGGGTTCATTTCAAAACCGTTGCCGGTGAGTTGATATGCATAAAAACCATTGGATCCCCAGTCGTGCGTTACAATCCATATCTTGCTGTTATCGTAAGTGGTAACTGCCGTTAGTTTTTCAGTGAGTGAATTCTCAATCAGGATATTCTTTTCGATCACATCGCCTAATCCGTTTTGCAGGTTCATATCAACTATAGAATAGCGAAAGCCAAAGGGGCCTCCAATCTCATCGAGTGTAAACACATAGTAAAGTGAAGAGCTTCCGGGTTGCATGGCAATAAGCGCCGCCTGTGTGCAGGAACTGCCTGCCAGTAAGCCCGTACCATTCGGCATCGGGAGGTGCTGATTATTCCAGACAGTAATACCATCTGTATAAAACAGGAGCGCTCCGGAGGTGTCGGAAACGGCCGCGCAACCTTCCGGAGTATTCACTTTACCATCGGTAAGCACTACCGGCGATGAACCGGTGAAATTCAGACCGGCCAGAATACCGAAGTACCAGTTATCGGCTTGTTGCGCTTTTAGCGTACCGGCAGCGATGCTCAGAATGAGAATGAGTTTGAAAGTGCGCATGGTAAGATGTTTAGTGAATCCTGGTCATGGAAATTACAAAAAAGAATGAGCAACCATTACACCACGACACGGAAACTGCAAAAAAGTAATTGTCTCCATTAATTATCAATTAACAGTACATTTGATCTGATCATGAAATCAGGTTTTATTTTTTCTGATGAGCAATGAGGGCTGCATGGTATCCGAATAAATTGAGGTGCCATTGATTTTAAAATCCAATAAGAATATGAAAAGAGCTACAGGGTATTTCATTTGCTTCTTCCTGCTTATTGCAGCGTGTACCATCCCGTCTTTTGCACAATTCAGTTACCTGAGTCCGTTACCGGGTTCACAGTATCATCATCCGAGAGCGAACCTCATCTTCAAGGCAGGATATCCGCTGGATCCTGCCTCTATTTATTCCGCCCAGTTGCTTGAAATAACCGGATCACAAAGCGGTGTTCACAGCTGGCAACCGGTACTGGCAGAAGGAAGGATCCTCATCATTAATCCGGATGTAGATTTTGCATGGGGTGAAACAGTAAAGGTGGTTTTGCGTCCATTGCTTCGGCGGAATGATGGCTTGCAGTTGCCGGGCCTTGAATTTTCATTTTCGACAGGCAATGAAATGTCGGCTGAACAAAAAGCAAGGTACCACGAGAGCAGATCCGGAGAATGGCCTTATGACATGCAGGTAAATGAGGGTGTTAAGTTACCGGAAGTGTGCAGTATCGATTCATTGCCCGGATACCAGGTACTCATCAATAACAATCCGGCTCCCGGTCAGATTTTTCATAATAACCAATCGGATGATAAAAAAGACTCCAACTCATTTCCAACCATTATCAATAGTGACGGGTCGCTGGTTTGGGCATGTGATCTGGGTATCAGCGGCCATGATTTTAAAATCAACTATAACGGATACCTGACCTATTTCGATTATCCGTATAATGGATGGATTGTCCTGGATTCAAATTTGCAAACTATTGATTCTATTCAATGTCTTAACGGATATGAAATGGAAACCAATGGCCATGACATCGTTATGTATCCGGATGGCCATTCCTTTGTGTTTGCATATAATCCCCAGATAATTGATATGAGTCAGATTACACCGGGCGGGCAGCCCGACGCTTTGGTGAAAGGATTGGTGATACAGGAATTGAATGAAGACAAACAGGTGATCTTTCAATGGAGAAGCTGGGATCATTTTCAAATAACGGATGCGACCTCTATTGATCCGCTGACAGGCTCCATAGTTGATCCGGTGCATGGTAACTCGATGGAAAGAACTTTGGATGGCCATTTGCTGCTTTCATCCAGGAATATGTCAGAAATCACGAAGATCAATCTTGAGACCGGTGAAATGACTTGGAGAATGGGGGGAGAGAATAATCAGTTCACTTTTGTCAACGACAATATTCCCCAGCATTTCAGCCATCAGCATGATCTCAGAATGCTTAATAATGGAAACCTGACATTGTTTAATAATGGGGTAGGGCTCCCGGTTGAACAATCCAGTGCCAAGGAATACGAAATAGATGAGTTGAATAAGATAGCTACCCTGGTTTGGTACTATGAGCATCCACCAGTTGAAGGAAAATATGTTTACGGCACCGGCTCCGGAAGCGTGCAGCGGCTTGAAAACGGCAATACATTGATTTCGTGGGGTAAAACCACGAACAAGTCGCCTAACATTCCAAATTATACTGAAGTTGATGAGAACAAAACGATTACCTGGGAGTTTCGATTCAATGAAGATATTCAGCGAGGCTACCGTGTTCACCGCTATGAATGGAAGCCTTGTGAAATACCTGATCTGAACCAGGTAACCATTGAGATGCTGACGGCCCTTGAGGCTAAAGTGAATTGGAACGATGTGCCCAATGCAGTTTCCTACGATATTCAGTACCGGAAAGCAGGAAATGAAAACTGGAAATTAAAGCACGTTACCAAATCAAGTAAGAAGCTCATTAATCTCAAACCGGAAACGATATATGAATTCAGGCTGCGCGCCTATTGCCAGAACGGTTATGTTTCTGATTACACCAGCACAGATACTTTTACCACAGCATCACTTCGTTTAAGTAATACAGAACCAATCAGTGCTTTTGAGGTGTACCCAAACCCAACGATGGGCTTACTTTCTATTCGCTATACCACCCGGGCAGATGCAAAAGTGACCGTTACCGTATTTGATATGAGCGGAAATCAATTTATGCAGGAAAATTTCCAGGCGGAACCCGGAACAACAGTCAAGAGTATGGATTGCTCCGGCTTGCCGGGTGGCCTCTATTTTGTTGAAATGGAAACAGGTACGGAAAAGTTATTCCAGAAATTTGTCAGGTACTGATTGCCATTGCCATTGAATGGAACCGCCTTCCTGTTCGCATGCCTGGTAATTTGAGATCGTGTTTGCCGGAAGATTCTATGTTCCGGCACATTACCCTCAGGTTTTCGCAGCCTGATCAAAATCATAAAGACTGTATTGTCTGATTACTCTCAGCAGTTCTGCAACACTCCATGCTTGTGCAATACAGCCACGGGGTTGGTGCGGAGCATCTCCATCAAAAATTTCTGATATGGATCCTATGCCGGCATCATGCAGATGAGCCAGCAATGTGTTAACAATGCCCTGCGCAGGAATGGCCGCTTGCTTATCGTAGTTATTGAAAAGTGCATCAATGTACGGCCCAATTAACCAACTCCAAACAGTACCCTGGTGATACGCACTGTCCCGCTGCATGGTATCGCCTTCATACTTCCCTTTATATTCTGCATCCTCCGGTGCAAGACTGCGCAGGCCATATGGAGTAAGCAGTTTTTCCTGCACTTTTTGAAGAACGAGCCTGGCCCGCTTACCTTCAATAATGGGAAAGCAAAGACCCAGGGCAAATAGTTGATTGGGTCGGAATGAATGATCCTTTTTCCCCTCATTTACCACATCATACAGGTATCCTTCTTCTTCATTCCAAAATACACCCAGGAATTGTTGCCTGATTTGCTTTGCCTTGCTCCTGAAAGATTTTGCTTCCTTTTTTTCACCATTTAATTTTAAAAGCCTGGCATATATCCGGTGGGCATTATACCAGAGTGCGTTTATCTCAACCGCTTTTCCAATTCGTGGTGTTACCACCCATCCGTTAACTTTGGCATCCATCCAGGTTAATTGCACGCCATCTTCGCCGGCAAAAAGCAAGCAGTCATCTTCAACATGAATACCATAACGGGTGCCCTTATAATGCCATTCCATGATCTCCTTAAGTACCGGCAGAATCTGACCGGTAATAAACTTTTTGCTGCCTCCTGCTTCCAGATATTTTTGTATTGCGATAAAATACCAGAGTGTTCCATCCACATTATTGTATTCAGGTGGTTGTGCCCCGTCAGGATATCGGTTGGGTAGCATGCCCTGACTGACATTGGTTGCGAAAGCCAGCAGTATCTTTTTTGCATCATCCAGACGCTTTTCTGTCAAACACAATCCGGGTAACGAGATCATGGTATCGCGACTCCAGTCCGTAAACCAATGATAACCTGCAATAACAGTTTTCAGGCCGGCATCTTTTTGTACAATAAACTGATCGGCGGCGAAACGGAGTTGATTCAATACCTCCTGTTTTTTATGCTTTTGGAAATTCTTTCTTCTGCGCTCCAGTTCAAGCATCACCAGATCATTATTGTTTCTTAATACCGGTTCTTCGATTGTCAGCAGAACCGTTATTTTTTCACCCTGCTGCAACTGAATGAAAAGTATGCCGGGAGAAAATAGATCTTCCTGGAAATCATGACCTCGCGCCCGGTCTTCTGTATAGTTAAAATGATTGTACCGGTATGGTGACTGGTTGAATGATGCACCTGGCAACATGATGTGAACCTTGGGCAGGTCTGCTTCATGCATCAGTGAAAGCAGGCCTTCTCCAAATACGCAACTACTGTAAGGCAACCCGTTTTCCTTTATCAGCTTATGATAACTTCTTCCGGCGATAAGGGGTGTTAACTCCAGCGTGAACGGGGTATCAGCCTTTAAAACTTCGTATTGAAGGAAACTGGTGTTCTCATCCTGTAACATGCCGATGGTTTTCCTGAGCAGGATAGTGCCGGTATCATATGTAAACTCTGTGAATAGATCTCTTTTGAATCCGGTCAGGTATTGATAACCGTTTGGAGAGATAACGTCACCATAATTGTTGCAGCCAAGTTCGAATCGCCTATCTGACGTGACAATGGTTTCATCCATCTTGCTGACCAGCACCATACGTTCGGCATTTGGTGGAATTGCAGCGACCAGCAATCCATGGTAACGTCGTGTATTACATCCATTTAAGGTGGAGCTGGCATAGCCGCCCAAACCGTTTGTCTCCAGCCATTCTGCCCGGGTAGCCCGATCATAGTCTTGTAAATAGGTAGCATCTTTTTGTAATTCCATCATTTGCATCTTATTTATTCGATGGCTGTATTAGCCTTCTGAAAAGTAGTGAATATATGCTGATTGCCGGGCCTGGTTTGTATGAAATGCCATTAGGCGGACATGACAGGCCATGGAATAAAGATTCTAAATGAACAAAGACCTGATTTAACAAAATGCGGTGCGGATTAAAATGAAGGTGATTTAGCCGGAACACCAGAAGCTCTCTGAAATGCTGAATTGCTTTTGCTGTTGCGCTGTGTTGACGGATTGCGGCTACCAGCTAAGTTCCACCTGGCGGGCAACCTACCCTGAAGCCGAAGAGCAGGCACAATAACAAACAGGCTTTCTTAATTCATAAGATCCAATTAGAATTAATTTGTCCATAACGTGTTTTGCCATAAGGTTACGATACAGGAATGTAGCTGGTAAGCGAAGCGAAAGCAGCCATGCTGATTAAAAGCACCTGTAATAAAAGTGCCCCTGCCGGATATTTTCCTGCAAGGGCACTTTTGTTTTTGTAGCGCGTAGGGGAATCGAACCCCTGATTCCTCCGTGAAAGAGAGGCGTCTTAACCCCTTGACCAACGCGCCGGTTCTCAAAGGAGGTCGCAAAGATAGATTTTTTTGTCTCTTTTCGAACTACACCGTCTTTAAAAATTTTACTATTTCATTTTTGTTGAGCGCTTCTTTCGTTACCTTTGCGGCTCAATTTTCATTCTTCCACCCTTAAAATTTGTACCCGCAAATGTCAACTGTAAAAGTAGCCATCAATGGTTTCGGCCGCATAGGCCGCCTTGTGTATCGCCAGATCTATCAAATGGACGGCATCGATGTAGTAGCCATCAATGATTTAACCAGCCCCAAAGTGCTTGCGCACCTGCTCAAGTATGATTCAGCGCAGGGAAGGTTTGATGCCGTTGTTTCCGCAGGCGAAAGCTCTATTTCGGTAAATGGCGAAGAAGTAAAAATTTACGCACATAAAAATCCCGCAGAAATACCCTGGAAGAATCATGATGTGGATGTAGTATTGGAATGCACCGGTTTTTTTACTGATAAAGACAAAGCTGCAGCGCATATTACAGCCGGCGCAAAACGGGTTGTGATTTCTGCACCAGCTACCGGCGATCTGAAAACGATAGTCTTTAATGTTAATCACCAGATACTGGACGGCTCAGAGACTATTATTTCCTGTGCGTCGTGCACCACGAACTGCCTCGCACCCATGGCGAAAGTGCTCAATGATCAATTTGGTATTGAAATCGGCATTATGACTACCATTCATGCCTATACCAACGATCAGAACACGCAGGATGCTCCACATCCAAAGGGCGACCTTCGCAGGGCCCGTGCCGCTGCGATGAATATTGTTCCAAACAGTACAGGCGCTGCCAAAGCTATCGGACTGGTTCTTCCTGAGTTGAAAGGCAAGTTGGACGGTAATGCACAGCGTGTCCCCACCATCACCGGTTCACTCACTGAACTCACCAGCATACTGAAGAAGAAAGTAACGGTGGAAGAAGTAAATGCTGCAATGAAAAGTGCAGCCAATGAATCTTTCGGTTATACTGAAGATGAAATTGTAAGTACCGATGTCATCGGTATCTCCTATGGATCACTTTATGATGGCACACAAACCAAAGTAATGACAGTAGGCGATAAGCAATTGGTAAAAACAGTTTCCTGGTATGATAACGAAATGAGTTATGTGTCGCAATTGGTTCGCACTGTGAAGTATTTTGCAGGGTTGATTAGTAAATAGGATGTCAGATTGCTAAATGGCTTAATTGTTATTCTAATAGGATACGGTTAAGCCATTTACGTATCTGATAAGGAAGAAACCATTTAATCATATAATCAGTTAAGCCATGAAAACAGTATCCAGCTATAATTTTAACAAGCAGCGCGCACTCATCAGGGTAGACTTTAATGTGCCGCTTGACAAGCAGAATTTTTCTGTTAAAGACGATACACGAATCCGTGGTGCATTGAAAACAATACAAAAAGTTCTTGATGATGGCGGATCGGTAATTTTGATGTCACATCTTGGCAGACCCAAGGGTGGTCCGGAAGATAAATTCTCTTTAAAGCATATTGTTGCCACAACCTCGCAGCTTATCGGGCGCGAGGTGAAGTTTGTGACGGACTGCATTGGAGACGAAGTTGTAAATGCTGCACATAATCTGCAACCCGGTGAAATCTTGTTATTGGAGAATCTGCGCTTTCACCCGGAAGAGGAAAAAGGGGATGAAGGATTTGCAAAGCAACTGGCAGGCCTTGGTGACGTATATGTGAACGATGCTTTCGGAACTGCACACCGGGCTCATGCCTCCACCACCATCGTTGCGAATTTTTTTCCTCCCGATAAAAGAATGTTTGGATACCTGATGGCCGCTGAGTTGGAGAATGCAGATAAAGCCATACACCGGCCGGCTAAACCCTTTACTGCAATTATAGGCGGTGCCAAAGTATCAGACAAAATATTGATCATTGAACAATTGCTGGAAAAAGCAGATCATATCATAATTGGAGGTGGAATGGCCTATACCTTCTTTAAAGCGATGGGAGGTAATATTGGTAACTCATTATGTGAAGAAGACCGGTTGGAACATGCCCTGCAACTTCTTAAGAAAGCAGAAGAGAAGAAGGTAAATATTTTATTGCCGGTAGATTCCGTGACTGCTGATGCTTTTAATAATGATGCAAATCGGGGCCTTTGTGACAGTATGAGCATAACTTCAGGGTTTATGGGACTGGACATTGGCCCGAAAGCTATTGCAGCTTTCAGCGAGGTCATTCTTGCATCAAAAACCATTCTGTGGAATGGACCCATGGGTGTTTTTGAATTCAGCAATTTCCAGGATGGTACAAAAGCCATAGCACTTGCTGTTGCTGAGGCCACTTCAAAGGGTGCGTATTCATTAATCGGAGGAGGAGACTCCGTTTCTGCAATTAACAAATTCAAACTGGCGGACAAGGTGAGTTATGTATCAACAGGCGGAGGAGCCATGCTGGAGTATTTTGAAGGAAAAGTGTTACCGGGGGTAGCGGCTATTATGAATGCTTAGGAAGCGATTTGGGGTCATAATCATATGGTGATTTTTAGGCAGTGAAGAGGTCCATTTGCTAAATGGATGAATGACTGAATGGTTGAATGGTTAAATTGTCAGGTGGTTGTTGAACTGCTTTAATTTCCTCTTTCTTCGCAGGTTATATTCAGTATTGTTCAGGGTACAGTAGAACATTATTGGAGTAAGCGCATTTGAACTTCAATAAGATTGTCTGCTATGAAAAATTTGGACATTTTGGTTTAGCATTTACAACGGAATCATTCGCTCATAAAATTGATCGGGAAATGATTCGTTTCTGATGCAATGTTAATCTGGCAGTTCGCCAAACTGGTCTAAGGAAACTGCGTTGGTAAATAGTGTGAAAGGAATTGGATACAATTTTGTTAGCAGTGAATCAGCTCCATTAATTTGCAATTGCATGCTAAAACTCAAATGAAATGATCAGAACAACACAAGCTTTGGTACTGGTGTTACTCATTGCTATTGGATGTAATACTGCCGGCAATGGTAAAAAAGTCAGTTTGATTGCAGCATCAGATTCCACCTCAACAGATGCAGGTATAACTATCAATACTACAGATGCTGTTCCATTGTATAAACAAGTGCATTCCGGTGTCACGATCGATATTTTTTTTGGAAAGGGGATGGTTCCGCGGGATATACTTGCAGATCCCTATTTCTCCTGGCTGAAAGCGCTGAACCTGCAATCGCTGCAATACAGTGGAGGCAGCACGTCAGACCATGACCATGCTATTATCGGCGATACGCTCATCAACGGAGGCAAGGGAGATGGTTACAACCTCCGCCGTGAAGATGCAGAAGCGCGTGGCGAATCATTTGATGAAATATTGGATGGGGTAGGTACTGTAAAATTCGGGGTTGACTTCTTTAATCAGTATACTGCCCTGCTTAAAAGATTAAAGGTTCGGGGCGACCTCATTGCCAATGTACAAGGCGGCACGCTGGATGAATTGTATTGGAAGATCGAACGCAGCAATGCGCAACGGGTTATCTTCGGGCTTGAGCAAAATATCAGCAGCAATGCGCGCGATTATCCGGACGGAAATGCCTACAAGAAAAAGATCTCCCAATGGATTGATGCAGTTGAAAAAAAGTATCCGGGTATCATTACTACAGTTGATGCAGCACCGGTGTATAAACAGACTGCTAAATTTTCGGAATGGAATAAACAGCTGAAGGATATTCCGGGTGATGAAGCACGGTTGTATATATGGGATAAGGATCTGTTTACGGCAAAAGAGAATGCACCAGACAACCTGCCTGTTATTAACCAGGCATTTTCTCAAACGATTCCACAATGGCTGGAAACCTTTAAGGGCAATTTTCCGGGAAAAAATGTTGCGGTATGCCAGTGGGGAATCAAGGCTAAGACATCGATACATAATACCATGATCGGTTGCCTGTACATTGGTAAATTCTATGAGTTTGTTATCAGCTATAATAAGAATAACAACAACTTCATCAGCTATGCTGCCTTTATGCCGCTTAAGAGCCTGAACCGGGGCGATGGCGGAAAGGGAGATGCTGCCAATTTCTATAAAACACTGAAAGCATGCGGAATGCTCTTTGAAGGAAACAAGCAAGTGAATGAAATGGTGATTTCCGGATTACCGGGAGTAAGCGGCGTGGCATGCAGTGAAAATGGAATTATTTCGCTCTTACTGTTGAATGAAACGGGGAATGAAGTCAAAATTCCGTCACTGAAAATCGATGGCAATAAAGTTTCCGGAAAGAGCTTTACAATAAATTCAGTTTCCGCGTCCTCGCTTGGTAGTTTTGACGTGTCGGAAAGCAGCAACAAAAGTTCTTCCATAATACTCAAGCCGTATTCAGTAAATGTGGTGGTGTTCTGAAAGTGGCATTTAATTGCTTATTTTCTTTTAGGGTTTACGCATACCAATGTCAGGCCTTGATACCCTTCAGGTAAGCGTTTCCGGTTCGAATAAATTCTATTTCTTTTTTACGGTAAACAATACGAATTTTAACGTCCTGAATCATTAACTATGGTATCCCAATCGGCGCAGCCTGACCCCATTGAACAGCTGCTCAATAAGATTTCACAGGAAGTTAAGCGGGAAGAGCAACAACTCCTCGCCACCTTTTTTCAGCGTGCAATGGCGCGTATTATCGATACCATACTGATAGTTGGCACTTCATACGGACTTCAGGAGTTGGCCATTTATTTTATCAAAGCCGACAATCCATATAATTTGACTTTTATTATCACTAGTGTCAGGCAGGCAATGCCGGCATTTGCTTTAATGCTTTGGGTGTTGCTCTATTCGCCTGTGCTCGAAAGCCTGGGTGGTACAATTGGTAAACGCATCATGCGTATCAGGCTTGTTGACCTTTCAACCAGGCAGATTCCTTATTTCAGAATGTGCGCGGCACGTTCCTGGATCTATCTCATATTTGTAGTGCTTGCAGGTATTCCTGCTATTCTGAGTTGTTTGGCGTACTTTGTTTCCGACTACCATCAGACATGGCACGACAAACTCACCAATATGATCTGTGTGAAATACTAACCCCGTGTTTGTCTGCCATCCATTAGATTTGCTTAATCACCGAAAATCCTGGCAATGATCTTTTTGCAACTGCTTCTATACTTTGCTTACAGCACCTTCATCAGTCTAAACGCTCCAGCAGGCATTCAATCCGGTACCTGGCGTGGCGTTCTTACCACCAACGGAGGCGAATTGCCATTCAATTTTGAAACGAGCTATCAAAACGGAAAGCTCCGGCTGGTGATTTTGAATGGAGAAGAAAGAATCGATGTGAATGAAATCCTGGTGATAAATGACAGCGTGGTAATTAAGCTTCCGGTATTTGATTCAGAATTCAGATTGCAGTATACACCGGAAACCATGCAGGGTACCTGGATCAATCACTCCCGCAAATCGAATAATGTATTCCCTTTCAAAGCGGCTTATGGACAGAAGTACAGGTTTACCGATGAATCGGTAAAGCCCGTGATGAATATCTCAGGCCGTTGGGAAGTTGATTTCAGCAAGGGCACAGCCGACAGTGCAAAAGCGGTGGGCATATTTAATCAAACCGGTAATTCTCTGACGGGTACATTCCTGACCACTTCCGGCGATTACCGGTACCTGGAAGGAACAGTGCAGGGCAACAATTTCTATCTCTCCTGTTTTGATGGATCACATGCTTTTCTTTTTAAAGGAACAATTGATCCCGCCGGAATGCTGAAAGGCATGTACTATTCCGGCAATCATTGGCAGGAACCATGGATAGCAAAGAAAAATGCTACGTATAAATTGCCCGACCCCTCCTCCTTCATTAAACTAAAACCCGGTTACGATAAACTTGCATTTACCTTTCCTGACCTTCAGGGCAATCAGGTATCCCTTACGGACGAACGTTTTCAAAACAAAGTGGTCATCGTACAGATTCTTGGCTCCTGGTGCCCTAATTGCATGGATGAAGTGGCCTATTTTGCACCACTGTATGATCAATACCGTGAACAGGGGTTTGAAATCATTGGTCTGGCCTATGAAAAGGCGACCGGTGAAAAGGCAGTTCAAAACCTGGAAAGGTTGAAACAAAGGTTTAATATACACTACACCATTTTATTGGCCGGACAGCCCGGTCCGGAGGCAATAAAGACATTACCCATGCTGGAAGGGATGTTCGCTTACCCAACTACATTTTTCATAGACCGTAATGGTAATTTGCGTAAGATGTATTCTGGCATTAATGGTCCGGCAACCGGTAATGAATATGAGAAATGGAAAGACGATACCAGGGGGCTGGTGGAAAAGCTGCTGGCTGAATAAAGGGGTATTCCATTCCAGGTTTTGATAAGAAAGGCTTTTTAGTCACAAGCTGTTTAATCTGCAATTTCCCCAACAACCCATACCATTTTGTTGCTGCAAAGAAGGTGATTCTTCGCAAACTGGCGGAAATGGTCCCATTACCGGGGGTATGAGAAATTGGATACAGACTATTGGGACAAATAAGTAAGTGAGCAACGTTGCGTAGTGAATACAGCATAGCAAGTGATCGGCTTCGCCGCAGCAATTTAACCATT